>CAZYLX010000619.1:0-2830 GCA_964648595.1 uncultured Acidimicrobiaceae bacterium | reverse complement strand
ATGACATCGCGGCTCGGTGGGGCGTCATGCCCCAATCCTCGGGGCTCCCGATGGGGCTGACGGTACGCGAATCGATTCGCCTGTTCCGCGACCTCCATGGTTCTCCAGCATCTGTCGATGAGGTGATCGCCACCACAGACCTCGGCCGGTTGGCCGATCGACGCTGGCGTTCGCTGAGTGGTGGCGAGCAACAGCGACTCAGCCTCGCGATCGCTCTCTGTGGTGGGTCCGAGCTGCTGATGCTCGACGAGCCGACCGCTGCGGTTGATACCGAGGGCCGAGATCGCATTCTCAACTTGATTCAAACCCTCGGTGCCGCGGGGTCGACGGTCCTCATGACCACACACCGCTTCGAAGACGTCGACGCAGTGGCAGCTCGCACCGTGATCTTGAACCGTGGAACAATCGTCGCTGACGCTTCGATCGACGAGCTGACCAGCGATCGAGATCATGTGCGGTTCCAAGCAGAGCCGGGCCTTGACGTCTCAGCGCTGCGGGCGGTGTTGGGAGCGGCAGTCGAGACAGCGCCTGGTCTGTACCAAGTTGATGCCGCGGCCGGCCCCAGCAGCGTGGCAACGCTCGCCGGTTGGTTGGCCGACCACGGCATCGATGCCACCTCGATCCAATCCGGCAAAGCCTCATTGGAGGAGCGCTACCGGGCCCTCATCGGAAACGACCGATGACCCAACGTCTCCTCGCGCTTGTCCGGGTTGACCTTCGAGCTGCTGTTCGCGACAACGAGCAGTTGCTCCTCACTATCGGCATCCCGGCTGTGCTCCTCATCTTCTTCAGCACCGTCGATGTGCTTCCAACGGGCACAGACGATCCTGTCCAATTCCTGGCACCGAGTGTGCTGGCGCTCGCAGTGTTGTCGATGGCGTTCGTCCGCCTTGCCATCGGCCTCGGATTCGACCGAGCACTCGGTGCCATACGCCGCTTTGCGGCCACGCCACTGCGAGTCTCGGAGTTCTGGCTGTCGAAGCTGGCGACGACGGTGATCCTCACGATCTGCCAGTGCCTGCTGCTCGGAGCGATCGCACTGGCGCTCGGGTGGTCCCCGTCGATTCACGGAAGCTTCCTCGTGGCCCTGGCGCTGGGTATCACCACCTTCGTAGGCCTCGCATTCGCTGTTGCCGGGCTCACCGACGGGCTCAAGGCGTTGGCCCTCGCCAACGGGCTCTACATCGTTCTGCTGCTGGTGAGCGGCATCGTCTTCGAGCTCGCCGAGCTGCCGGGGTGGCTACAGGCCATCGTCAAGTGGTTGCCGTCGACAGCGCTCGCCGAACTGTTCCGGACCGGTCTCGCTGGGAGCGCCGGGCCAGGTTGGGCGTGGCTGACCCTGGCAGTCTGGGCCGTTGCCAGTCCTCTTCTTGCCGTCCGCTACTTCCGGTACTACTGAACCGGGGGCTGAGCAGGTCGGAACTGAGGGTGAGGAACCCGGGGTTTGGTCAGTGTCAGGATTCGGGTGGGGCAGGGGTCGTTTCGAATACTTCTTGAACCGACTCGAAGGTCAGATCCGCGCTGCTGCCTGCCCGCGCCTTCGATCGCTCGACGCGAGCCTCACGATCCTTCTCACCCTCGCGGCTCGCCCACCGGGCGAAGATCCCGAGGATGATCGCCCACAGGATGAAGCCGCCGACCAGTTTCATCACCACACCGGCCGCTTGCTGATCCGACAAGACGTCGATTCCCCACAGCCGCTCGGGTGTGTCGTAGTGGCGATACACAACGCCCTCGGCGAACACCAACCAACCACCGGGCACGGTCGGGACGATCGACATCACGAACAAATAGATGCACTGCCCAAGGGGACTCAAGCGCCACTCGGTGATCGGCCCGATCACCGGTTGCCACATCAAGATGCCAGAGCTGAAGATCAACAGATGGAATCCGAAGTGAAGGGGACCGCTGTCAGCCGACCATTGCACCACCGCTGACCAATGCAACAGCACGGTCAACAAGTTGAAGACAACGCCGGCAAAGAGCGGCTTCGATCCCTTCTTGAACCAATGCCACACGCGCCCATCAGGGTCGATCACCAGTTCCAGGAGCCAGCGCGGAGTGGCCAGGACGAAGGCGGCGGGCAACAACATCGCCAGCACGAGGTGCTGGAACATGTGGACGAAGTACAAATGGTCTTCAGCGACGTCGTGGACCGGCCAGTCCGATGCCAGCCAGATGCCGGCAACACCAACGAAGAACCACACCTTCTGCCCTCGGGAGATCGGTGGATAGCCGGCGGCAATCGCCTTGGGTTGCACGACACGACTGGCGAACCAGCCAAGGGCAATCGCTGAAGCAACGAGGAACCAGACCTCAGGGTGGGCCTGCCAAGGCACGGACGCGCTCGTTGCGCCTTCTGCGGCAACCATCGAGACCTGAGCCACGGTGTTCACGGCGACACCTAGGAGCGAGTCGTGAACGTGAAGAGCACGGTGCCGTAGACGATGATGGCCAGCACGAGGCCGAAACCGAACATGTAGGTGAACATGTTCCCGTTGCGGATCGACATGTCGTACTTGAGGTGCATGAAGATCCCGGCAACCAGGATGAACTTGATGATCATCATGCCGACGAGGGGCAGCACCAGCGCTGCACCCTCGAGGCCGACGTAGGACCAGGCAACTTCGAGGGCAGTGAACACCGCAAGCACCGCGAAGATGACCCAGTACTGCTTCTCGGTCGGATGATCGCCGTGATCCTCGGCCTGGCCGTGATCAACGTCGGGAGCAACAGTGGTGTCAGACATACAGAGCCCTCTAAGGAATGAGATAGACGATCGTGAAGATCAAGACCCACACGATGTCGACGAAGTGCCAGTACAAGCCGA
>CAZYLX010000618.1:0-2836 GCA_964648595.1 uncultured Acidimicrobiaceae bacterium | reverse complement strand
CGGCTGGCGGCAGACGTCGGGGCGCTGCGGGTCGCCGGCCACCGCGTCGTCATCGTCACCAGTGGCGCCATCGCCGCTGGGTTGCCTGCTCTGGCTCTCGAGCCGCACGGGGCCCACAGCGGTGATGTGCTTCGCGCCGCGAGCGCCGTCGGACAGATTTCACTGATGGGAGCGTTTGGCGAACGATTCGCTCAGGCTGGTATGAGCGTCGGCCAGGTGCTTCTTGCCCCGACCGATTTCATGTTCCGTCGTCGCTATCTGAAGAGCAAGGGGACCCTCGGGGCGCTTCTTGATCTCGATGTCGTCCCGATCATCAACGAGAACGACGCCATCGCTGACGACGAGATTCGCTTCGGCGACAACGACCGGCTCGGCGCTCTTGTTGCCCACCTCGTGGAAGCCGACCTTCTCGTGCTCCTCACCGATACCGCCGGGCTGTTCACCGCAGACCCCAGACTCGACACGTCGGCGTCGCTGATCGAAGAGATCGTTGAGATCGACAAGACGCTCGAGGCTGCAGCTGGGGGAGCGGGATCGTCGGTCAGCCGAGGCGGGATGGCCTCGAAACTGGCGGCGGCGAAGATCGCGACGGGGTCGGGAGTGGAAACCGTGATCGCCTCGGCCAGCCGTGAGCGAGTGCTGATCGAAGCGGTGGAACGGGCCGACGGTGTCGGGACTCGCTTCGTCGCTCGTGACCGGCGCCTGGGAGCACGCAAGTTGTGGATCGCGTTCGCTGTCCCGGCGTCAGGTCGAATCACCGTTGATGCCGGCGCACGCAGGGCGCTGGAGGAGCGCAACGGGAGCCTGCTGCCGGCCGGGATCCGATCGACCGCAGGGAACTTCGCGGCCGAAGACGCGGTCGAGATCGTTGATCTTGATGGCACGGTGTTCGCAAAGGGCCGGGTGCGGTGTTCGAGCGATCAGTTGCGGGACAACGCCGGCAAACAAACAGCAGAACTGCCCCCTGGAACACCGGACGAGGTCGTCCATCGGGACGACCTCGTCGTATTGCCTGTCTGAAGTTGGTGAACTGAGGCCTGTCGAACGCCGGCCTCGTCAACTCGGCGTGCTGCCGGCACGGTGTGCCCGATCAGGCGGTTTCGCCCTCAGCGACGGCGGGCTCGCCGGCAGCTTCGGTCGTGGTGGCTGGGTCGAGCCCGAGCTGGGCCCGAATCTCGGAGAGTCTGCCTTGAGCTTCGACGTTGATCGATGCTTGCTCGACCTCCAGCATGCGGCCTTCGATGGATGACTCGTTCAATTCGGAGGCGCCCTTTGCCTTTGCGTAGCGGCTTTCGACCTTGTCCCGGACCTCTTCGAAGCTCGGGACTTCCTGGCCGACCTGCTCCGACAGTGATGACATTGCCTTGTTGAGCTGCTCCTGCATCTTGGCCTGGTCCAGCTGCGAGAGCAGCTTCTGGCGCTCGGACAGCTTCTTCTGCAACGCAGCGGAGTTCTGGTTGACCGCAGACTTGGCCTGATCGGCAGCCTGTGATGCCTGCAAGTGCAACGACTTCAGGTCCTGGACTTCGGTCTCGATCACGACCATGCGATTGGCGAACGCCTCGGCTGCAGAGGTGTATTCGCTCAGTTTCTTCTCGTCGCCCTTCTTCTGGGCATCGTCGGCCATCATCACTGCTTGACGGGCGTTGTTGGAGACCTTCTCGTACTCCTCCATCGTGCGATTGAGGCGGATCTCGGTCTGCTTCTGGTTGGCGATCACATTGGCCGCCTGCTCCTTCAGGCGACGATGCTGCTCGTGCGCCTCCTGAATCGCCTGCTCGAGCTGCACCTTTGGGTCGGCTCGTTCGTTGAACGACCCGGTCAGCTTTGCGGTCGTGTACTTCCACCAGCGAGATAAGAACTTGAACATCCAACGATGTTACTGCTCAGAGATGCGCTCCGCCGCACGGTCTTTGGGCTGAGCCCCGAGAAGCCCGATGAACCGCAGAGCGCCGACATAGACCCCGACGAGAACGGTACCGACCACGATGAGATCGAGGATCGGAGGCAATCCGATCGCAGCGACGGCGCGAGCCCCGACGAATGCAGCTACGCCTCCAACGGCTACCCACTTGCCGATGCCCGTTGCCACCGACTCGCCAAGTCGAGCACGAAGGCGGCGGCGCAAGAGATACCACTCGGTCCACGACGCAACTGCAGAACCAAGACCCAAGCCGACGGCTCCGAGGTGGACGAACAACGTTCCGGCCGGAGGTGCATCTGGCTCGTCGGCAAACGGCTCCCGATTGGGGAGTGGTTCCCAGAACGGCGAGTGGGGGAACCCTCCGACCTCGGTGAAACCCAGGAACGAGCCGCCAATGGGTACCCCGAGACCAACCTCGGCCACCTCGGCCGTGACTCCCGCGTTCTCGATGGTCGTCGTGACCGATTCGGCATCGCCGACCACGACGTGATCGAGCTGGATCATCGCGATGAAGCCGACGGTCGCCCCGACAGCAAGACGAACGACCGCGATGCGAGCCGGCCCCTTCACGTCGCCCAATGCGTACAGGGCGTTCTGGCTGACCCTCGCCACCATGGCCGCCGGCAGACCGAGCCCGAACGCAGCGAGGGTCAACGCAACCGCTGTGGTGTTCTCGGAGCTGAACGCGGTGTCGCCGCCGCTGTTGAAGAGGCCGTTCACGAATTCGTAGAGGGAGCCGACGACGATCGAGCCGGCACCGATCGCTCCGGCGGTGACAAGGCCGGCCGGTAACAAGACTCTGCGTTGCGCGGAACGCACGCGGGCCGCGACGGCGTCGAGCCCTGCTGTTGTTCGGCTCATCTCGGTCAGCTCCGCCACCGCGACGCTGAAACCGAAGACGGCAATGCTGAG
>CAZYLX010000617.1:0-2839 GCA_964648595.1 uncultured Acidimicrobiaceae bacterium | reverse complement strand
TGCTGCTGCTGCTGCTGCTGCTGCTGCTGCTGCTGCTGCTGCTGCTGCTGCTGCCGCCGCCGCCGCCACGGCTGCGGCTGTTGTCGCTGCATCGTCCACACCTGAAGACGTTCCAGCGTCAACGCCTCTCGATCCGCCGGCTGCCGCCCCTGCTGCGGCTGCCGCCCCTGCTGCGGCTGCCGCCACCCCGCCCGCTTCGGCCCCGGCGGTTCCCTCCACTCCGGTGCAGCCAACCCGACCCGGCCCGACCCCACAGCCCATGACCGCCACCCCCGTGGGGGAAACGGCGAGCCGCTTACCGCTCATCGGTGCTCTTGTTGCTGTCGTGGCTGTCGTGGCCATCGGTGCTTTCATCGTGCTCAGCGGTGGCGGCGACGACCCGACAGAAGCAGCAACCGCGTCCACCGATACCTCCATCGGCGATGAGTCCGAGGAAGAAGTTCCAACGACCACGGCAGGAGCAACAACGACGAGCACCGCACAAGAGGAAACCGCCACCGCGCCGCCGAGTGCCGACACGGTCAGCACCGCGGTATCGGCTGTAGTCGACGAGGACTTCTCGACGGTCACCGCGTCGATCGTTGGCGGGACCGTCACGCTGACAGGTCGAGCGTTCGACGAAGACGAGCGGGATGCCGCCACCGAAGCGGCAACGATGCCTGGGGTCACCGACGTCGTCGACGACATGGAGGTGCAAACCGAGGACGAGCGCTGCACCGACATCGTTCAGTCACAGCCGAGTTGGGGGTGCATCACCAGCGCCATGTGGGACGGAAACAACGTCGTCGCCACCTACGTGTCCAGCGCCGACCGCGGCGGCCCGGCACTCAGCATCAACAGCGGTCTGCATCTCCACGTGTATGCCAGCAGCTTCGAACCGACGGCCGTCGGAACCAGTGGCCCATTCTCCGATGGTTCGGGGAACTGGCAGGTGTGGGACACCCCAGAGACCATCACCGTTTCACTTGCTCAGATCGGTGTCGCCGACGTGCCGGAGAAGCTCTGTGCTCTCATCGCCAACCAGATCCACACGATCGAATCACTGAACAGCGGGACGTGCTGGCCGATCGAGATCCCTGAAGGTTGACCTCGCTCGTTGGGCATGCCGTGAGGCTTCACCCGCAGTTGGCGCCCGAGGCAACTTCGTTGCCAGGATGTCTCCGTGTCCGGACATATTGACAATGCTGCATCTCACCGAACCTTGAGTGAGCCGACCTACGTTCCATCGACCGATGGTGTCCAGGTTGCGTCGTACGATTTCGGTGGCAGCGGCCCGCTCTTGATTTTGTGCCATGCCACCGGCTTCTGCGCTGGTGTCTGGCGACCGATCGCTCGACGGTTGACCGATCGTTTCCATTGCATCGGACTCGACTTCCGAGGCCACGGTCGTACGGGTCGACCGGACGGAGTGACGCTGGCCTGGCAGGGGATGGGCCACGATCTCCTCGCCGTGGTCGACCATGCACTGGCGCAGCGGGGAGATGCACCGGACACGCCGGTCCTTGCCGCCGGCCATTCCATGGGAGGAGCATCGATCGTTCTTGCCGACCTGATCCGTCCTGGCACGATTGCCAAGGCATGGGCCCTCGAACCGATTCTCTTCCCTACACCCGATGAGGTGGAGCTCGACGGTGAAATGAACCCCGTGCACGAATCGCCTCTGGTCACTGGAGCCCGCCGCCGTCGGCCCGAGTTCGAGTCTCGAGAGGCGGCGTTCGAGAGGTATTCCAGCCGACCACCGTTCAGCGAGGTCGACCCGGAAGCCCTCAAAGCGTATGTCGATGAAGGTTTTCGTGACCTTGACGGCGGCGGCGTTCGCCTACGGTGTGAGCCGGAGAGCGAGGCTCAGGTTTTCGAGCACTCGTTGTGTGGGGCCTACGAGCGACTTGCCGAAATCCAGTTCCCGTTTCTCGTGGCGGCCAGTGGCGACGGGCAGCCTCCAGCGCTGATCGCTGACGACGTCGTCAGCCGGAATTCTCACTTCGTTCTGGCCGAATACGGTGACCTCACCCACTTCGCCCCGCTCGAAGATCCAGAGCGAATTGCCGCCGACATCGCTGCTTGGTTCACCACAGAGACGTGACCGAGAAGGCTTAGATCAACTCGATCTCATCGTCGGACGTGAGCAGCGTGCGTTCCTCGGGAAGTACGGTCAGCACCGTCTCGATGTAGTTCTGCGTCGCGTCAGCCAAGCCGATGTCCTTGCCCGCCTTCTCCGACATGAACCAGAGATGATCGAGGACCTGGTGGTAGATCTCGGCGTCGACGAGCTTGCCTCGCTGTTGGCCCGGGATGGCCTCGATGGTCGGCTCATAGCGCTCTGTCAGCCAGCGATAGGCCACCACACCATCGGGGACGGGGCGACCTGCTTCCTCGGTGAGGAACATCCCGTATCCGTGCATCGCATCGAGGAGTCGACGGGCCTGATTCTCTTCAGCGTCGATGCCGGTCAGCGATTTGAGCTTGCGATTGTGATGGCCTGCTTCGACGATCGCAGGACGGAACATCACGACCTGAGCTCCATCGCGCTCGACGAGTTCCAGCTCGGCGGTGTCGAACCCGAGATCGTTGAGGCGACGTAGGCGTTCGCGAATCCGCCAGTGCTCGTCGGCGCCAACGACATCGGTTTTTGTGAGCTCGTCCCAAAGCTCCTCGTAGCGAATCTGGAGCAACTCGATCACGGCGATGGGGTCGACCCCGGCGCCGAGCTTCTCGAGCGCTTCCAGTTCGTACAGACCCCCGGCGATGTTGTCCTTCGCGATGTCGAGATCGTGCTGACGCTGCCCGTCGGACAGCTCGTCGTGATGTTCGCCGGTCTCGGTGTCGACCAAGTAGGCCA
>CAZYLX010000616.1:0-2850 GCA_964648595.1 uncultured Acidimicrobiaceae bacterium | reverse complement strand
GCGACCTTCCCTGTTGTTTCCCGAGAGCAGCTGATCAGCCGGCCAGCGCTCCGGTAATGGCATCGACCATTGGCCACGTGATCGGGTCGAGCAGCACCGACGGGGCCTGCTGGGCCGAAGCGAATCGCGCAATGACGATGTCCAGCTCGGGGTCGATGTAGAGCATCTGACCATGTGCGCCTCTCGCAACAGGGCAGATGCGTCCGTCAACGTGGCGATACCACCATTGCGACCGGTAGGACCAGTCCCCCATGTCGGCATGGGGGCCGCGAGCGAACATCGCTCGATCCCCGCCGCCCAGGATCGCACGTGCGACGGAAGCTGCGAGGATGCTCTTGCCGTCTCCCACTCCCCCATCGGCGATGAGTTGACCAAAGCGGACGAAGTCACGGAGGGTGGCTGCGGCGGTGGTTTCGGCCCCGCTGTCTTCGAGCATGTAGAGCCAATCGTGCTCTGCGCCCAGGTGCTGCCACACGAGCTCCGATGCCAACGACGCGATGTTCCGCCCTGCGGCCCGTCGAACAAGCCAGCCGAGCACGAAAATGTTTGGTTCGAGGTAGGCGAACGCCGTGCCGTGCTCACCAGCCTTCGCGATGGACGGTAGGAATTCGCACACGCCCTCGATCTCGCCTTCGGCGGCCGGGATCATGCCTGTCGACCGGATGAATCTCCACGTGTCGGAGGCCGCGTCGAGGTAGTCCTCGCTGTACGCCATACCGATTGTCATGTCGAGAAGTTGCCGAACAGTGGCATCGCCCCAAGCAGACCCTGCCAGCTCCGGTACATAGGCGGGAACAAGGGCCGTTTCGTCCAAGGTCCCGTCGGCAATGAGACACTCCGAGATGACACCCACCATGGACTTGTTGCACGACATCATCAAATGAGGTCGATGAGGCGCAGCAAACCCGAAGTAGGACTCGCACACGAGCTTTCCGCGATGGAGCACTGCGAACGCATCGGTGTGGGCGCGCACGAGCATTTCGGGCAACGAGACCGACGCCCCATCGGGGGCCTCAATAGCGAGATCATCGAAGTCCGCAGGCTCAGTCGGCAGGTCGACAGCGGCACCAGGCCCTCGCCAGACCGGCCTCGTCGGCACGATCTCCTCGATGTGATTGAAGCTCCACTTCAGTTGAGGCCACTCATAGAAGCTGCCGTCCGCGAAACGCACGCGCTCCTCCACGGGCGGCGGGAATCCCGCACCCCAGTCCAGGTCGATCTCATCGGAGCCCATCCGGGGACGCTACCCGAGACGGGCCTGCCGGTCAGGGCTGTACCCGTGTCGGAAACGCGCGATGGTGCGCGGGTTTGGCACTGGCCGGCGCCAAAAAGGCTCCCACCCAAGAACGAAGCTTGGAGACTGCCGGCCACGACTTCGGCGAGCGATGACCAGAGATCAGCGACCCTGCGGGCGCACCGGACAGGACAAGAAACCTGTCCGGCAGTGCGCCGCAGTGAAGCTGTGGGAGATTCCAACCTCAAAGACAGGCTCGCTGACCCTTCCACGGATCGACGAGCCATTGCTCTGACTACTGGCGAGCCAGGATGCGGTGATACGTGGCTTCTGGAGCCTCGAGATGGCTGACATCGTCGTCTTCGAGATCGATCTGGACCCAGGCGAGTTCGCCAGTGAAGTGATTAGCAAGGCCGCTCGGATAGTCGTCGGTGACCGGCGATGCGCTGTCCTGGCTGATATCCATGGTTTCGTCTGCTGAGAACACGAACGGCACGGTCTTGTCGATCCGAGCCTCCGCGACAACGTTGCCGTTGACGAGAAGGGTGCCGAGGCCACCGGCGCCCGGAGCGCCACCATCGAAGTCGAACTGATACTGGAGGGTCACCTCACCGGTCGGCAAAGCGTCCGCACCCCTGACGTAGTAGTACTCGGAGTTGAACCAGTTGTGGCAGTACGCGGGACGGCCGTCGATGACATAGAGCGCCCACCCGGCGAAGCGCCCGCCTTGGGCAACGAGCACGCCTTCCACTCCCTCGGACCCGACGTCGAATTGAGCAGTGACGGTGTGCGACCGGTTCTTGACGTTCAACACCGTGTTCTCGCCCAGGTGCGTCATACCTGGGCCCATCCGCATGCTCTTGCGGCCGGCTTGCAGTTCGGGGCGTCCGGCGATCGTTGCGTTGAACCGTTCACCGGTGCGATCGTCGATCGGGAACACGTTGTACTTCGCTGCTTCCAACAAAAAGAGCTGTTGGAGTTCTGCCAGCTTCTCAGGCATCTCGCCGGAGAGATCGCGAGCCTGGGACCAGTCCGTCGTCGTGTCGTACAGCTCCCACACATCGTCTGCGAGCAGTGGCACCACCGCCCCTTCACCCATCTCCCACGGTGTCCGGTGCTTCGTCACCGCGGTCCAGCCACGATGGTAGATGCCGCGGTTGCCGAACATCTCGAAGTACTGCGTGGTGTGGCGGTCCGCGGCATCTGGATCGTTGAAGCTGTAGGCCATCGACACGCCCTCGATCGGCTTCTGAGCAATGCCGTTGACCATGTATGGCTGCGGCAGGCCAGCGGCCTCGAGCATGGTTGGCACGATGTCGATCACGTGATGGAACTGCTCGCGGACCTCACCCTTCGCTTCGATCCCGTTCGGCCAATGAATCACCGTGCCGTTGCGCGTGCCACCGAAGTGCGACGCCACCTGCTTGGTCCACTGATACGGCGTGTTCATCGCGTGCGCCCAGCCGACCGGATAATGGTTGAATGCCGAAGGTGACCCGATCTCGTCGAGGTGAGGCAGGATCTCGTCGACAGTTTCCGGGATGCCGTTCAGGGCCTTCAACTCGTTGAACGTCCCGTCGAGGCCCCCCTCAGCCGACGCTCCGTTGTCGCCTGCG
>CAZYLX010000615.1:0-2851 GCA_964648595.1 uncultured Acidimicrobiaceae bacterium | reverse complement strand
CCAGGCCGGGTGCGCGATGGCCTGCGGTTTCTGTGCCACTGGTCAGGCCGGCTTCGAGCGGCATCTCACCGTCGGCGAGATCGTCGAACAGGTCATCGTTGCACGGAACGAGGCCGCTCCCCGACGCCTCTCGAACGTGGTGTTCATGGGTATGGGCGAGCCATTCGCCAACTACGACCGGGTGATGGCCGCCGTGCGTCGAATCATCGACGACCTCGGGATCGGGGCGCGGAAGATCACCGTCTCGACCGTCGGTCTCGTGCCACAGATGCGCCGCTTCGCCGACGAAGGACTTCAGGTCGGGCTGGCTGTCTCGCTGCATGCGGCGAACGACGACCTTCGGACCGAGCTCATTCCGATCAACAAGCGGCACCCCATCGAAGACATCGTCGACGCCAGCCGGCGATACCGGGAGAACACCGGGCGCCGCGTCTCCTTCGAGTGGGCAATGATCGACGGAATCAACGATCGAGATCAGGACGCCCGAGAGCTCACCACTGTGGCCAATGCGGCGCGAGCGCACGTGAACCTGATCCCGTTGAACCCAACCCCGGGGTGGCCAACGGTTGGCACCAAGCCAGACCGAATCCGGGCCTTCGCATCTCAACTCGAGTCTGGCGGGGTGAATGTGACGGTCCGGGCCAACCGGGGAACCGACATCGACGCAGCATGCGGCCAGCTCCGGGCCAACCACGAAGCCAAGCCGGTGACGTTGCGGCGGAAACCGGGAACGTCTTCGGCCTAGCGGCCTCGGGAGTTCCTTCGAGTTGCTCGCTGACCACCGTCGGCGATTCCGCACCAAGTAGCATTGCCTCGGTATGCGCTCCTTTGGCTCCAGTTCCTTCGGCAAGTCCGCTGACCCGTGGTTCCGCGTCGGCAACATCGACGTCTCGACCACAGTGGCCGTCATCGGCTTCGGGATCTTCTCGCTGTTCGTCTGGCTGATCGAGGGACCGACACGGAGCATCTCGGTCAACTTCTGGCTGACACCGGCAGTCCAGGACGGCGAGGTCTGGCGAATCTTCACCTGGCCGTTCTTCATCGAACCCGGCGCTTCCGTCTTCTGGACCGTGCTCCTCTATGCCATCTTCTACATGCTCGGATCCCAACTCGAAGCTCGCATGGGACGCCGCCCCTACACGATCTTCCTGGCCACGCTGACCGTCGTCGCCGGCCTCTTCATGAGCGTGTTCCAGCTCATCACCTCCATCAACGGTGGTGCCGGCGGACTTCGCTACCTGGAGCTGTGTGTCCTGGTCGGATTTGCCCTCAGCTGGCCTGAAGCCCGCTTCTGGCCAGGTATTCCGGCGTGGGGCATTGCCGCCGGAATCGTGGTCATTGATCTCCTGCAGTCGCTGGCCGACCGCGACACCTACAGCATCGTCATGTTGCTCGTGATCATCGGACTTGCGGTCTTGCTCCTCCGCGGCATGGGATTCGCTGAAGGCCAGGACTGGATTCCCCGGATTCCTCTCCCGGCATCGTTCGGCGCCGATGTGCCTCGTAGTCGCCGTGAGGCCCGCCCGAGTCGCGCACGACGCAAGTCGAACCTGCGCTCGGTGACACCCGACCCGGTGCAGAGCGATCTTGCTGACATGGAGATCGACGCGTTGCTCGATCAGGTGGCCAACGAAGGACTCGAAAGCCTCACAAAGGCCCAACGCAAGCGGCTCGAAGACCACTCGAAGCGTCTTCGCAAGCGAAACGAATAGTCGAGCTCGATCAATTGTCCGCGGCTCGGTCGCCACGACTACCGTCGCCCCCCATGGCAACAACAGTTGAAGGCATTGCAGGACTCCAAGCGGTCGTTGGCGATCACCTCGGATACAGCGACTGGATCACCATCTCCCAGGAGATGGTGAACACGTTCGCCGAAGCAACGGGAGATCACCAGTGGATCCACGTCGATGTGGAGCGGGCGAAGGCGGAATCGCCGTTCGGTGGCCCCATCGCCCACGGGTACCTCACGCTGTCACTGACGCCAACACTGATGCCGCAGGTCCTCACAGCCACCGGATTCGTGATGGGTGTCAACTACGGATGTGAGAAGGTCCGTTTCCCATCACCTGTTCCCGTTGGCTCGAAGCTTCGCATGGGCGGCAAGGTGGTCGAGGTGACCGAGATCGCCGGTGGGGCACAGGTCACCTTCGAAGCGACATTCGAGGTCGAGGGCGCCGAGAAGCCGTCGTGTGTTGCCGCGGTGGTGTACCGCTACTACGCCGGCTGATTCGCCTCGACCAGGTCGTAGGGCCCGAGGTCGTGGCCCGAGATCAGGGCTTCAGATTGGTGAAGAACCCGGTCACGAGATCCTTGATCTCCTCCGAGGCATCTCGGTACTTCTTCGTGCTCCGCTTGTACGGATCTTCGACATCCCAGCGATCGTCGAAATAGCTTGATGCCTGGCGATCGGCGATCGAGGTCAAGAACTCGTCCAGTGACATCGGCCGATCAAGGAGAGAGACCGCTTCCTTGAACGGGATGGTCTTCTCGAAGACCGAGCGATCCTTCACCGTCAGATCGCGTAGGTGGCGAGACTCCATGGTGAGAATCAGTTCTGCAGCGTGCATCGTGTCGTCGTCGATGATGTGGCTCAAGTGCTTGTGGGACTGGTCTGCCCCAAAGCGCTCGATGGCAAGCGCCATCTTTTCGGTGATCGGCATGCCGTCGTACATGAAGCCGGCCGAGCGGAAGATGAAGTCCTGCTCGGCCACGAAATGACGAGCGAGATACTCAGCAGCCGGACTCCGGCAGATGTTTGCCGTGCAGACGAAGAGGATGCGGCGCTGGGTCACCATCTAAGGGTAATCGTCTTTGGCGTCGGCGGACTGTAAGCAGAACAACCCCAAGCCGA
>CAZYLX010000614.1:0-2859 GCA_964648595.1 uncultured Acidimicrobiaceae bacterium | reverse complement strand
GAGTACCAGGACACCAACACCGTCCAGAACGATCTCGTCGTGCAGTTGGCTGGTGAACACCGCCAAATCACGGTCGTCGGCGACGCCGACCAGTGTCTGCCGCCCGGAACGCTTGTCACCACACCCACCGGCCCCGTCCCGATCGAGCAGATTCATGTCGGCGATGAGGTCTGTGGAACCGGTGGCGGCACCGACCTGATCAGCGCAAGGGTGACAGAGGTTCGAGCCTCCGATCATCGGGGCCGCCTCTACACGGTCCATGCCGGCGGAGTGACGCTGACCGGAACCGAACATCACATCCTCCCGGCCCGCCTCGTGCCCGTCGAGGACCGCTGGCACGTCTATCTGATGTACCGGGCCGATCGCGGCTACCGCGTCGGTGTCTGCAAGGCCGCTCGTCAGAACTCGACGGGCAAACGAGACATCGGTGTCCGAGTCCGAATGGGCCAGGAACATGCTGATGCGCTCTGGGTGCTCCGCACGTGTGAGACGCGATCAGATGCTTCGTTCCACGAAGCACGATTCGCCGCCTCCTATGGCTTGCCGACGATGGTCTTCCATGCGCTTGGCCGACGCTTGGCAATGTCGGACGATGCGATTGCGCGCCTGTTCGACGAGGTGGACACCGAACGCTCGGCCAAGGACCTCATGGACGATCTCGATCTCCATCCCGAGTTTCCTCACTTCCGACCTCAGAACGGAGCGAATCGCTCAACGCTCAACCTCACGATGTTTTCCGACCGGCGAGGCCAAACCGTCGGCTATCACCGCATTCAGTGGTCATCGAACAGGTCGAGCAAGCGAGTCGAAACCTCATACAAGGACTACCGATCGGCCGTCGAGCATGCGAAGGCAATGGCTGTGGCTGGGGGTCTGGCTGTCAAGCGGCGGATGATGATCGATGGCACCGCCTATGACTCCCAGCCGCTCTCGCATCTGAGAGAGGGCATGGAAGTGCTCGTGGAGGTCGACGGCACGCTGAAGCCCGTCAGCGTCGATCGGGTCGAGATGATCGACCACGAGGGGCCCGTCTACGACCTCGAGGTCGATCACATTCACAACTACGTGGCCGGCTCCGTGCTCGTTCACAACTCCATCTACAAGTTCCGAGGCGCTGACATTCGGAACATCATTCAGTTCGAGGAGGCATTCCCCGATGCCACTGTCGTGCTGCTCGAGCAGAACTACCGCAGCTCACAAACCATCCTCGACGCCGCGAACTCCGTCATCTCCAACAACTTCGGACGCAAGCCGAAGAACCTCTGGACCGAGTCCGGCCCCGGCGATCGCATCGTTCGCTATCACGCTGACGACGAGGTCGATGAGGCCCAGTTCGTTGCCAGCGAGCTGGCTCGTATGCACGACCGGGGTGATCACCGCTGGGGCGACATGGCGGTGTTCTATCGAACCAATGCTCAGAGCCGGGTCCTCGAGGAGTACCTCATGCGGGTGGGCATCCCGTACAAGGTCGTTGGCGGCACCCGTTTCTACGACCGCAAGGAAATCAAGGACGCGATCGGCTACTTGAAGTCCGTCGCGAATCCGGCAGACGAGGTCTCGGTCAAGCGGATCCTCAACACACCAAAGCGAGGGGTCGGCGACACATCGGTTGGCAAGGTCGATGCCTTTGCGTCGATGCATGGCTACACGTTCATGCAGGCCCTCGAGCGGGCAGACGATGCGAACGTCTCTGGTACCGCGGTGAAGGGGATCGCCGCCTTCCTGCAGTTGCACCAGAGTTGGGTATTGGATCTGGAGAAGGGCCCCGCTCACATCATCGAAACCGTGCTGCGCGACACCGGGTATCTCGCCGAACTCGAAGATCAGCGCTCGGTCGAGGCAGAGGGTCGCATCGAGAACCTTCAGGAGTTGGTTGGGGTTGCCCGTCAATTCGAGACGGTCGATGAGTTCCTCGAACAGGTGTCTCTGGTCGCCGATACCGACTCGCTCGACGATGACGATTCCGCGGTCATTCTCATGACCATGCACTCGGCGAAGGGGCTCGAGTTTCCTGCTGTGTTCATCATCGGCATGGAGGACGGCCTCTTCCCCCATCTCCGGGCACTCACCGATCCCGACGAGCTCGAAGAAGAGCGACGCCTTGCCTACGTCGGTATCACGAGGGCCGAGCAACAACTGTTCATTTCGCATGCCTGGAGCCGACTCATCTTCGGTCAGACCCAGTACAACCCGCCCAGTCGCTTCATCGACGAGATCCCGGACGAGCTCCTCGAAGAAGCGGCCGGGAGCCGGGGGAAGCGCCGCAAGCTGTCGTCGACCTTCGGATCGAGCGGCACCAGCGATCGCAGTTCGGGTGGCGGTTTCGCTCGGTCACGAGACGAGATCGTCGATGCCGCTCTCAACCCGCGTGGCCCGCAAGCCTCGGGAGCCGAGGAGATCGGGCTGAGGACGGGTGACGATGTCATGCACGCAAAATGGGGCGAAGGTGTGATCCTGGACATCCGGGGTGGTGGCGACAAGGCGGAAGCCATCATCCGGTTCCCGTCGGTCGGTGAGAAGACGCTTCTGCTGGCGTGGGCCCCGCTGGAAAAGATCTGACCCGGGCGTTGCCCCGATGGTCACCCGATCTCGGTTTATGGTTCGGACATGGCTGCCCCCACGCCCCAGCCGGGCGGCTCATCTTCTGTCCGATCCTCCGCCGTGCCGGCTGTTGCCGGCGCGATCGCGGCCGTTCTGGTCGTCGGACTTGCCTGGGTTCTTCTGCGCGGGGATGACATCGACGATGTCGCCGCCGATGTGTCGCCGACGACCGTCGATGGCCAGGGCTCGACACCCTCCGAACCTGAGACCGACACCTCGGGCAACGACACATCAGATACCAGTGCGGTCGAGACCTCA
>CAZYLX010000613.1:0-2866 GCA_964648595.1 uncultured Acidimicrobiaceae bacterium | reverse complement strand
TGCCGTCGGGTTCGATGAGGTAGAAGTCGTCCAGACCGGTTTGGATGACGAACTCGACGAACGATTGGTGGAGCGAGCTGTGTAATTCCGACCAGCGGCTGCCATCGCCGGCGTCGGTGAGCAAGCCGCCGCCGCCGTCTGATGGCACGACATAGTTCGCCTGGAGTTGGACGGCTGCCGGTGCGCGGGGCAAGAGGCTGGATGCGCTGACGGGCCGGTCGCGCACCGCGGAGAGCTCCGGGGCAACGATGTTCACGTAGTAGGCATCGAGGGCTTCTTGGTCGTCGGCCGATGGCTCCTTGGCGTTCAATTCCGCGTAAGCGTCGGCGAAATCGCCGATCGCCTGTGCGGTGCTCGGACTGATTGCTTGGCCGATCGCAGCACGCTCGAGATTAGCGACGTATCGCTCCACCTCGTCAGCTCGCGCTACACCGAACGAACTGGTTCGGGCCCGCAAGATGCCTTCAGCGAGTTCGCCGCCGCGCTGCAGCCCGACGACCGAAGTGACCCCGAGCGAGATGAGTGCGACAAGAACGACGACCAGGGACAGCCGTGTGGCGACCGAGGTGTTCCGTACGATCCGGCCAGGCAACGCCGTGATCTTCGCCCAGCTCCCTCGCATCGGGGAAAGCTAGTGCAGACGGTCCTGAAGCTCAACTCCGAAGCGTCATCGAACGGCTTTGTTGCCGCCGTCCGGCAGCAGTCTCAACCAATGACGACGATGCGGTCATCGGAGTCGAGCACGATCGGATCGGAGGTGTGCGGGTTCAGCGTGACGTCACCACCGCGGGCGCTGTCCCGCCGCCAACCAATGGCGAGCAGCCCCTCTGAGTAGACGGCATCGATGATCTCGTCCCATGTGTGCTCTCCTGCCACACCGAGTTCTTCGGCCTCGACAAGGTGAACGGACGGTCCCTCGGACCCGAAGAGGCTGAGGAGGACAGGTCGACGTTCTGGTTGGTCAGCCAGCTGGGTCAGGAAACGGCTGGCGATCGCGTCGCTGACGAGAAAGTCGTCGGCCCCGCTCAGGCGGGCCAGGTCGACATTGTCGGCGTTGATCAGCTCGGCAACGATTCGAGGCCCGATGCCAAGCTGCGCCATCCGTCGTTTAAGGAGCATGATGTTCAGGAGCGTACGAGTGTCTGCTTCCTTCGTTGACGTCCCGCGTCGGTACCCGAGAAACACGACCGACGTCACCTCCGAGAGCTGATCTGCTGCGCTCGGCTGCCAAACATCGCGTGTGCTCGGTGTGAAGGTCACTCTCAGCCGGTCGGTTTCCGCGAACTGCATTTCCTCGGGGCCGAAGAGTCGGGCGTCGTAGACGACTCTCATGGTGGATCCAGTCTCGGACACCCGCTCGAGTTGACCGAGGAGCTGAGAGCCGAGGCTGTTCCAGCCAACGATCAGGAAGTGCTCGCGCCTTCGACGGTCTTCCAAGGGCGGTCGAGCTGATGAAGGCGCCGAGTACTTCGACTGCGACTTCCTCGGGGTCAGGGCTGACTGGTCGTCATCCGCGATCACAACGAGACGGTCACTTGCTCCAAGTATGGAATCGGGCGGGGGATTCAACTCGACCTCGCCATTCGGACCCATCCGGCCGATCGGACGAACCTTCGTGAATCGACAAACGTTGTGCCCGAAGGTCGAACCCTCGAGATCGCCAACGGGGAGGACGTAAAGGTCGCTACCGCGGAAGTCGAGGAGTTCCTCGACGACCTGGTTGAGGCCGGGCTCGCCAAGCGTGAACGCGGTGACGCGGGCGAGTCCTTGTGCCGGGACGATGGGATGAATGTGCCCGCCACACGCAGCAGAGAGAACCTCTGCGCTCTCGACATCGCTCAGCTCGGTGACGATGGGTATCCGATCGAATCGGCCGAGCTCGGCGCCAACGGCGAGGGTCGACTTGACGACGCCGGCGTCGCTCTCCACGTCGTCGTCAGCAAGCACGATCACTGCTCGAGCCCGGCGAACGCCGACCATGGCGAGATCGACGCGACGCGTCGGGTCGCCAAAGCGAAAGACAAGCCGACTCCCGTAGGTGTTCGTGACCAGCGATCGCACCTCTTCGCTCAGTTCCCTCGGTTCGCGATCGGCAAGGACCACGATCGCATTCGCACGACGCTTCCGGTTCGCGAGGGCCAACTGGTTGACGATCACGGGAAGCCGGTCAGAGGCACCAAGAATGAGCACATGGTCCGACTCGACCACAACGCTCCGGCCCCGTTGCATCTGTTCGACCCGCTGCTCGACTCCGCTGGCGATCAGACCGATCAGTGTCCCGGCAATCAGTATCCCGAACAGTGTCACCAAGAGGGCGAGCAGCCGACGGCCCCATCCGACGTCTGCGACCATCGTTCCGGGGTCGATGGCCCGCAACATGCTCTGCCAGAAGTCCTCGAGAAACGATGAACCCTCGCTGCCGGCGAACGTCACTCCGGCCGCCGCGAGAAGTCCGGCGCTCACGATCAGGGCGATCAGCGTTGCTGCGCCCAGGACGAGGAGTACCGCCCACGTGCCCCGCGACAGAAGGTTGTCGAAGTGATACCGGACGCGGTCTCGGAATCCGACCGACATCGTCGGGTCGCGCGAGTCGTCGGACACCGAGGAGTCAGTCATCGTCGACCTCGCCCGAGTTCATACTCTCATTGATGTTCACGGCGGCCCCGATGTTCACAGCGTCCTCGATCTATTGAGGCAGCAATTGCTCGCTGAACTCGTCGCGTGTGCGTATTCGCAATGTGACGACGGCGCCGATGATGAGGGCGATGAGGGTCAGGCCGGTGGTCCATCCTTCGAAGGCCGCCCCGGGACTCCACCACATGAGAAGCAGTATCAGTACTGCGGTGCCGCCTACGACCGCTCCGGT
>CAZYLX010000612.1:0-2872 GCA_964648595.1 uncultured Acidimicrobiaceae bacterium | reverse complement strand
AAGCCACACCGAACATGTAGGCGTAAAGCCCGGCAACCGGGTTGACGCCGGCCAACAAGCCGCTGGCCAGCCCGTCTGGCACGCTCTCGACCCCGAGAACAACCGCCGCCCCGACATCGTCGCCGATATCCTCCCGCCTGAAGCGGAGCTTGGGGAGCTTAAGACGCTCGGCGAGACTCGGCACCGGTCAACTCTCTCATGACGTCGAGGGCCTGTCGATCACACCAGGACCGATCACCCGGGTGAAGCTCTGTCGCGGCATGGACAGCTCGCTTCGGCTGGCCATTGTTGGCCGTTCCTCACCTCATTGCCTGTTCGACGGGCCCCAATGCCCCGCTGAGCTGTTGGCGACACTGGCTCACTGTCTGGGCTGCCTGCTGTGCCGCTGCGCCATCTTGAGCCGCGCCAGGATCGGTCCGCAAGGAGACATAGGACTGCAACGCACCGCGCAAACCAGCCACGGACTGTCCCAGGTATGTGAGTGCGTTGTCGGTTCCCGCGTCGCCCGTCGTGCCAGCAACCCCCGCGATCTGGCCTTCGACGTCAATGAAACGCTGATGCACGCCCGACCATGCCCCGCCGAGCTGCTGAGGATCGGTCATCCCGAGGATGTCGTCAGTTCCGGCGCTTTGCAGCCACCGAGCCCCTCCAGCGACCTCACTCAAGCGCCGATTGCGCTCGGTGCCTGCCGCCGCCTTCTTCTGAGAGTGACTCGTTGCCGCAGAGGTAGCAAAGATGATCAGAGCCAGAGCGCCAACCCCCAGCACCACAATCAGAACCCAGTCCTCGGACGAGAGCCCCTCATCAGCAGCCGCTGCATCGCCGCCGGAATCGTCGCCGCCGGAATCGTCGCCGCCGGAATTGTCGCCGCCGCCCGTATCAGCGTTTTCACGGGCCTCACCGGCATTCTCGGCCAGTTCGCTGGTGTCCACGTTCTCTGCCGCGTCACGCAACTGTGACTGACCCTCCGAACTGCACGCGGCCAACAATCCGGCAAGCCCAAACGCGAGTACCACGTACAAACCGATAGCTCGAGACCACCGGGCCCCAAGCATCTCCCCGGTGTCGACTTCTGATGAAATGACCACGAAACGTGCCTCCTCGGAACGGAATCAAGCGGCACGGTAATGAACCTGTTCCAGGCTCGTCTATGGCAACAGCGCGGTTCACCCGGGTGAAGTGACGTCCCAGGCGTGACAGCACCCTGCCGCTGGGGCTACGAATATGAGATGCCCCGACACAGCAGCGATGGCTCATGCATCGGGATGCCTGTGCCATCAACGCAAAAGGCTCGAACCCCATGACCGCCCAGACGAAAACAGACACGAAGGTCATGGCACCGGCTGTCGCCCCGTGGCTACGCGGCTACCAGAAGGAATGGCTGCCCATCGACATCCTCGCCGGCCTGACCGTCACGGCGCTGCTTGTGCCCGAGGGGATGGCGTACGCCCAACTCGCCGGGGTGCCCCCCGAGACCGCCTTCTACGCGGCGCCGGTCGCGCTGGTCGCGTACGCGTTGCTCGGCTCGTCACGCCAGCTGGTCGTCGCTGTATCGGCGACAGTGGCCGTGATCTCTGGCAGCGTCGTCGGCAAGCTAGCGGACCCAGGATCTGGGGAGTTCATCGCACTCACGGCAGCGTTGGCGATCGTCGCCGGACTGATCTCGCTGCTGGCCGGACTGTTCAAGCTCGGCCGACTCGCCGAGTTCTTCTCCGAGTCGGTGCTCACCGGGTTCGTGTTCGGCCTTGCGCTGACGATCGCGATCAAGCAAGTGCCGAAGATCTTCGGACTCGAATCCGACGAGGGCAACTTCTTCGAACGATTGTGGGACATCATCGTCAACCTCGGCGACGCCCACAGACCCACTGTCATCATCGGAGTTGGGGCACTGGTCGTGATGTTGGGCTTGGAGCACTGGTTCGAGAGCATCCCAGCCGCCCTCGTCGTGCTCGTCGGGGGCATCCTCGTCGGCGAGATCTTCAACGTCGCTGACCGAGCGGTCCAGGTTGTCGGCGAGCTCCCGTCCGGTCTCGTCGGACCAGCCATGCCCGATATCGCTGCCGGTGACGTCTCGTTGCTGATCGCCGGCGCACTCGGCATTGCCGTCGTCGCGTTCGCCGAAGCGATCGGTCCGGCACAGCAGTTCGCCAGCGAGCACGACGACGAGGTCGACACCAACCGTGAACTGATCGGCATCGGCGCCGCCAACATCGCCGCCGGTGCTTTCCAGGGGTTTTCGGTCGGTTCCAGTCTGTCCAAGTCGGCCGCAAACGACCGGGCCGGCGCCAAGACACCGATGTCGCTGATCATCGCCGCCGCTTTCACCGCCCTGATCGCCCTGTTCCTGACAGGGCTCTTCACCAACCTCCCCGAACCCGTGCTCGGGGCGATTGTCATCGTTGCCATTCTTGGCATGATGAACGTCGCCAAGATGCGCCGCTACTGGCGGACCCGCGAGGCCGACTTCTGGCTTGCGATGACCGCGCTGGTCGGGGTCTTGTTGTTCGACGCCCTCATGGGGCTGGCGCTGGCTGTGCTTGTATCGCTCGCCGCTGTCGTCTGGCGGGCCGCCACGCCACAGCTGTCGACGATGGGCCGTGAACAGGGCACCCCGGGGTTCGTCAGCGTGGAGAATCGGCCCAACGCCGAGCAAATCGATGGGCTACTGCTCGTGCGGATCGACGAGAACCTGTTCTTTGCCAATGCCGGTGGGGTCCGCGAACACGTGATCGACGAGGTCGCTCGAGCCGACCCTCCTGTAGAGACCGTCATCGTCGATCTCGAGACGACCACCTGGCCCGACATCCCGGCCTGCGACGAGATGCTCGAGCTGAACAAGAAACTCGCGAAGGCGGGGGTCGTGCTCGTGTTC
>CAZYLX010000611.1:0-2879 GCA_964648595.1 uncultured Acidimicrobiaceae bacterium | reverse complement strand
ACCCTAAGCGCCGCGATACGCTAACCCTAAGCAGACACTCGGTTTTCCCGCGTATCGCTATCAAAGGCGTGCAACCCGACCTCTTACTCCCGTACCCTCGAATGCTCCAGCGTGCCCTGCGCTCTGGTCACTATTTGGTCACTGACGAGCTCGGCTTGGGCGAAGGCGATGGCGGTGGCGTTGGACCCCAGGACTCAAGTGGCCGCGTGTGAACGCGACGAACGTCAAGCTACCTCCACCTGTGCTCGATCAATGTAGGGTTGCCTCGCGCATGCTTCGAGGCGTTTGCCCCGTCCATGTATGGAACGCGCGGAAGAACGAGTTCGGGTCCTCGAAGCCGAGCGGGAAGGAGATTTCGGCGCCGGTCATCGCCGAGGTCGTCAGGTAATACTTCGCCAGGGATTCGCGGTTTCGATAAGACGTAGACGTCACGCTCGTCCTGTCACAAAGGCGATTGAGCTGCCCCAACGCCCTCATCCGAGCAGGGCGATGCGCACTAGAGCGAGGGAGTTCTTGATCTTCTCGATTCGGCCGGGCTCTTCACGGAGCTTCTCGTGCCCCGGCAGCAGCTCGCCTTTGGCTTGGCGGTGAATCTTCTCTCGAATCACCGGATTGAGGTGGCCCGCGCCGGCTAGCTCGAAGAAGATCGACTTGGCGTTGCCGAAGTCGAAGAAATCACGCTGCCAGGACCACTTGAAGTCGCCCGCATACTTGAACCAGGTGCCGCCGACACCTGCGATCTCGTATTCGCTGCCATCATCGCGCTTGAACGGGGCGACCTGCCGCCAGAATCCGACGACTTGCCCCTGCTTCTCGTCGATGAGCACCGTGTCGTACGGGTACACCCAGTCCTCGAAGCCTTTCATGTGGTAGCCGAGGGCGACTTCTTTAATTTCCTGGATGCCCCGCGCCCAGAACTCTTCGTTCGGACCGACGTTCCATCGATAGACGGCATCGTCCGTATAGTGAGCGCCCAGGTACGTGCTCCAGTCACCTTCTCGTTCGGCGTTGCGATTGGCCTCGAGCCATCGCTCCATCATCTCTTCGAGCTCTTCACGTGGGAACGCGGGCATCTTCATACTCCTCTCTTGCGGTAGCGAACGCGAATCGGCGGTTTGGGGCCGAGCACGACGCGCCCGAAGTCGGTGGTGATCTCATCGCCGGCGAGCTCGAAATCGTACTGATTGAGCATCGCGGACAGGATGACCTTCATTTGCAGAATGGCAAAGGCGTTGCCCAAGCACTTGTGCCGGCCTCCACCGAACGAGACGTAGGCGAACGGACGCCGGTCTTCCTCTCGACCCGGGCCGTAGCGATCGGGGTCGTACTCGAGTGCGTGTTTGAACACTGTGTCGTCCCGGTGAGCGACGATTGGGGATACGCACACCCAGTCGCCCTTCTTGACGAGGTGACCGTAGACTTCGCAGTCCTGCGTCGCCGTGCGGAACAGCATGAAGAGCGGTGGATGGATGCGAAGCGCCTCTTTGATGGCCCACTCAGCTTTCTCGACATCACGCATGGCGTTGAAGGAGTAGGGTTCTCCACTGCCGAAGCGACCGCGAACTTCGGCACACACCTTCTGGTAGTAGCCGGGATTTCGTAGAAGCTCGATGAGCGACCACGCCGTGGTCACCGAGCTCGTGTGGTGGCCGGCGAACATGTTGGCGATGAGGATTCCCGTGATCTCGTGGTCGGTGAGCGAGGTGCCGTCCGAGTAGGTCGACTCCATCAACGTCTGAATGAAGTCCTCGCCGACGATGCTCCGTTCCCTACGTCGCGCGATGATCTCCGAGACCATTTCTCCCAAGCGTTTGCGCGCCTTGTCTCGCTTCCGAAACGCCTTGAGGGGCAAGTGAGCGTTGAGATACGCGATCGGAATGATGCCGCCTTCGAGGTCGACATAATTGTGCGCGAACTCCTCACTCATTTCATTGCGGAACTCGGGGCCCAGGAAGCACCGGCTCGACGTGTAGCTCGTGAGGACGCCGAAGAAATCGCAGGCTTCGAACTCTCCCTCGTCGCCCCAGTTTTCCATCATCAGCGCCGTTTCTTCGGCGATGATTTCGGTATACGTGCGCATGCGCTTGTTGCGGAGCGCCGGGTGCAGCATGTGGAGCTGCTCCATCATCCGTTCGTGCGTGGTGTCGTACACGACCCCTTCGCCGAACACCGGAATCATCATCTTGTAGGCTTCAGTGGGATTGAGCACCTCGTCCGGATGCCGAAAGAGCGACTCGTGCGCCTCCGGACCGACGAAGATATTGACGTTCTTGCCGGCCAGCTTGAACTGGGCGACCCGGCCGCATTCGTCGTACGCGCGTTGCAGAAGGCCCACCGGGTCTTTCGCGAACTCGAGGGTATGACCGATGAACGGCAAGCCGCCCTTGAGGCGAGGCGGGGTTTTCAGCGGAAGGGACGCAGCCGGCGCCGCGCCGATGCTTGCAGTTGCACTCAATGTTCTCTCCTCAAGAGCGCTCGCTCGAGCTGTTGTTCGATTCGGTCAGCAAGAGTGTCGGGGTCTTCCTGCATCCCTGAATCGACCCATGCCGACATGAAAACCTGTTGCGTTGCCACCATCAGGCGGGCGGAGATGACAGGGTCTCCCTTGTACATGTCGCCCTGCTGGATGGCCTCTTCGCAGACCGACGCGATGAGCTGGATGCCGCGGCGCCAAGCGTCGACCAGATCCTCACCGACTTCACCGGGGTTGGTAGCCCAGGTGCTGCCTTCGAGGTGGATGCGAAGAAAGTCGGGGTGCTCGGTGAGCCATCGAATGAAGCTGCGATTGCCTTTAAGGAGGCGGCTGGCCGCACTCTCGTCGCTAGCCATTGCCTTGCCAGCTAGGGAGAACACCTCCCCCAATCGATCGCTGTGAACGG
>CAZYLX010000610.1:1736-2885 GCA_964648595.1 uncultured Acidimicrobiaceae bacterium | reverse complement strand
AGTCGCGGTGAGCTCATGACGTTCTTCAGCGACAGCCCGGAATATCGTCAGCGCACTGGCCTGAACTGAGCGCACTGATCTCCGGATGCCAACCAGGTTCAGGCTTGTTGCTAGGCTGGCATGGCCAGGAGCGCCAGGTCGCCCCGTCGCTTGATGCCGGTCTTGCGCATGACGTTGCGGACGTGGGTGGCTGCGGTGGCCGGCGAGATGAAGAGCACCGCGCCGATCTCGCTGTCGGACACCTGACCGGTGCCGATCGTGTGGACGACGTCGCACTCGCGGGGCGTGAGTCCGGCGGTCTCCATCGTGACCCCCTTTGGCAACCGCCCGACCAGTTTGTCGGTGACGGCTTCGAGGAGCGCGAACTCCTTGGTGAGTTCCCGGAGCAATCTCAGCACCGGTACGAGCACGGCGAGCCCGCCGATGACGATGACGGCATGGATGCGGCCTGTGAATTGCCGACCGACGGACTCGTCGATCCAACCGAGCTGGGTGAGCTGAAATCCGATGTCTTGGAGCGACGCGATCACACCGGAACCGCAGAGCAACATGACGATCGACGTCTGGAGGCTGGCGAAGCGGGTGCGGATTGTCTGGCCGAAGCGCCAGGCCCGCCACGCGATACCCACGAGGAATACATCGGTCAGTAGAGTCATTGCCAACAGGAAAGCTGTCATCTCGCCTCCTTGGTCGCCGAGAGCCAGGCACAGCCAGAGGAGTGGTTGGACCCCGATGGCAGCCTGGTCGATCGAGACGCACGGTGCAAGCGCCTCGTCCCTGGGGAGGACAGCGATCGGGATCGGCGCAGGCGGGCGAGACGGCCGAGACCGGTTGACTTGCGTCACCAGCTCGACCGTCTCACCTGGAGGGCAGGCAAGGCTGCCGAGACTGGTCGACTTGTGTCACCAGCCCGACCGTCTCACCGCGGAGCCCGAGTGCCTCCTCCGGGCGGCTTACTAGGAGGAGACGGACCTTCGCACATAGCGCACGGGCCCGTTCGGGTTCCACAACGTCAAGCATGCCCATCGGCGGCGTTCGGGACAATCCCGGAACGCCGGTGAATCCGTACCTGATCACCCGTAGGCGGCCTGTTTTGGTCACTTTCCTCGGTGTGCGAACCAGTGTGACAGCGGTTGTTGTGTGTGTCGA
>CAZYLX010000610.1:0-1636 GCA_964648595.1 uncultured Acidimicrobiaceae bacterium | reverse complement strand
CGGAGGAGACACGCTGGGTCGTGGTGTGTTGGATCGGCGAAGCCGGTGAGGCGGTTGTTGTGTGTGTCGACGGAGGAGACACGCTGGGTCGTGGTGTGTTGGATCGGCGAAGCCGGTGAGGCGGTAGCCGAACCAATGGAAGAGAACTACAGTTCTGTCATTCGATCGTCCCGGCGTGAGGGGGTCGAGCCAGCGTCGTTTCAGGAAAGTGGTTCGTGGGGTCCTCGTTCACTCATCTGCATGTCCACACCGAGTATTCGATGCTCGACGGAGCTTCACGGCTCGATGAACTCGTTGCTGCTGCCGCGGCAGACGGTCAGCCGGCGCTCGGCATCACCGACCACGGCAACATGTACGGCGTTCTCGACTTCTACAAGGCCTGCCGCTCCCACGGCATCAACCCGATCATCGGGACCGAGCTGTACCAGGCCTTCGACTCCCGCTTCGAGAAGCCGAGCCGTCGAGGCAAGATGGACGACTCCGGCGGGTCCACTGATGGTGGCAGGAAGCTCTACTACCACCTGATAGCGCTGGCGGAGAACAACGTGGGGTACAAGAACCTCATCGAGTTGTCGTCAGACGCGTACATGACAGGATTCCACTACAAGCCACGATGTGACTGGGAGCTTCTCGAGAAGTACTCCGAAGGTGTCATTGCCACGACTGGTTGCCTTGGCGGCCACGTACTCCAGTCGCTGCTGCAAGGAAATGAACAGCAGGCAATCGAGCGGGCAGCGAGGCTTCAAGACATCTTCGGCAGAGACAATCTCTTCATCGAGCTACAGGATCACGGGATTCCCGAACAGCACAAGACCAATCCGCAGCTGATCGAGATCGCTCGCAAGATCAAGGCGCCGCTGCTCGCCACCAACGACTCCCACTACACACACCGCGTGGACCACGACGCCCACGATGCGTTGCTGTGTGTCCAGACCGGCTCGTTGATGAGCGATCCTGACCGCTTCAAGTTCAGCGGTGACCAGCACTATCTGAAAACGGCGCAGGAGATGCGCCACCAGTGGGCCGAGCTGCCAGAGGCGTGTGACAACTCGCTGTGGATCGCCGAGCGCTGCAACGTCGAGATCGAGTTCGGCAAGCCTCAGCTTCCGGACTTTCCGATCCCTCCGGGCTTCGAGGGGTCGGATGACTACCTCTATCACCTGACCATGGAGGGTGCGAAGAAGCGCTGGGGGAGCGGCCTCACCCAGGAGGCCATCGATCGGATCGAGTTCGAGCTCGAGACGATCAAGAGCATGGGATTCAGCTCGTACTTCCTGATCACGTGGGACATGATCCGCTATGCCCGTGACGTCGGGATTCGGGTTGGCCCCGGTCGTGGCTCGGCGGCTGGGTGCGCTGTCGCCTACTGCCTCTGGATCACTGATCTCGATCCCATCAAGTTGTGAAAGAAAGAAAGAAAGTCGGGCTGGGTGCCAGGCCGACTGATGTTGAGTTGGAGGGGATCGCGCAGACATGGTCGGAGCACTGCAAGCACAAGATATTCAACGCCGGCATCGAATACCATGAGAATGGAATGGTTGAGAAGATTAATAGTCTCTTCAATACATATATCCGGGGTGCAACTGAAAAGATAGGAGAGAAGATAGACTGGCTTGTCTCAGTTTTTCACGACCAT
>CAZYLX010000609.1:0-2885 GCA_964648595.1 uncultured Acidimicrobiaceae bacterium | reverse complement strand
CCGGCGGCCATCACCGCAGGGTGCATGGCGATCGACTGGAACGTCGAGGACCGAGGCAGCGGCGCCCCGAGGCGCCGAGTGTGGTGGCCCTCGAAATCACTGGCACCGATCGACGCTCGATCCTCGAAGGCGGCGAGCTCGTTGGCGATGGCCTGCATGGTCGCGGCAGGTACGGCGTCGACGATCACACAACACCCAGCGGCATCCAGCGCATCGGCCAGATCGGTGTCGATCTGGCCGACGGAGAGTCTTGGCAACTCGGTCAGTGCTCGCGTGTTCGGCATCGGAGAAGTCTCTCATCTTCTGCCGGGCACCGGTGCATTCTCTCTGGGACGAAGGAGTGTTGGGGCGGGACATGGGTTCAGGCGCCCGCAGCTGCTCAGCCAGGCCCATCGACCCTGTTCAACCACCGACGGCAGCGGCAGACTTCACTCATGGCCTTCGTGCTCGATCCGTCTGCCCGCGTCCAGAAGGAAGTTCGGGTCGCGGCGCGAGAGCGGCTCGACCAGGCCCTCGATCGCCTCTCCAGCTTGGAGGGAAAGCAAGCGGTCGAAATCGAGGAGGCCGTCCACGACGCACGCAAGCGATGCAAGGAAGCACGCGCCTTGGCCCGTCTCGTCCGAGCGGCGATCGGGCCCGAGTACTGCCGGTTCAACCGGTTGGTCCGTGATGCGGCCGATGAACTCCGGTCGATACGCGACGCCCATGCCGTGCTGGCAACACTCGACAATCTCCGTCTGGCCCGTGGCGGTGTCGACGAAAAGGGACTCGACCAGGTGCGCGCGGCACAAGCTGCGCACGCCGAAGCGGCGACACGAAGTGTCCGGGGTGGCGATCCCCGCATCGCCCGATCGATCGACCTCCTCACCGAGGCTCGGAGGCGGATCTCCTCATGGGACATCCCATCGGGCTCCTCATGGCTGGAAGCCGGCATCGAAGACACCTATGCGGCCGGTCGGGCGGGTCACCGGAAGGTACGCAAACGCCCGACCGACGAGAGGATGCACGAGTGGCGCAAGAGCGTCAAGCGTCTCTGGTACCAGATCCGTCTTGTCGAGGGCGCGGCCCCGAGCGTCCTCAGTCCGTTCATCGGCGCACTCGACGACCTGGCTGAGGCGCTCGGCGACGACCACGACCTGGCCGTGCTCGTCGAGCGCATCGAGTCGCACCCAAAACGATTCGGCGGCAAGAAGTCTGCGAAACAGTCGGTCGCTGCCGCTCGGAGCCAACAAGACGACCTCCGCCGTCGCGCCATTCGGCTCGGTTCGAGCCTGTACACCGAGTCGTCGAGTGCGTTCGTTGCCCGAGTCATCTCGTACTGGAAGACAACGAAACGGACGGGGCCCGAGCTCGCTACTGGAGGTATCGCTGAACTGATGGCCGACGAGGCTCCCAAGCCGAAAGTCTCGGTGTCGCGTGGTCCCCCAGCCGCATCGGTCGAGCGAGAGCGCAAGTTCCTCGTCTCCCATCTGCCTGAGCTGGTGGGAGACGGGACGCGTTTCCGTCAGGGGTACCTCGCCATCGACGGCATGGTGTCGGTGCGGGTCCGGGATGCCTCAGCCGCTGGCTGCACGCTCACGGTCAAAGCAGGTCGGGGCGCGGTTCGGACCGAACTGGAGTGGCCGATCACTGCCGAACAATTCGAACAAGGCTGGCAACACACCGGCGAGCGTCGAGTGCACAAGACGCGCCACCTGGTGCCGCTGAGCGACGGCGTCACCGCTGAACTCGATGACTTTCACGAGGGCCTCGAGGGTCTGAAGCTGGTGGAGGTCGAGTTCAACTCCGACGACCAGATGCATGCGTTCAAACCACCAGATTGGTTCGGTCCAGAAGTCACAGACGATCAGCGGTACACCAATTCGATGTTGGCGGTTCGCGGCCGCCCGTGAGCCACGGTGGCGACACCAATTGAGTGATCGCGTCAGTTCATCGAATCGTTCGCTTCGATGGTCGTGTTGGCCTTCCTCACACCCCACCGATCTGAAGAGGCCCAGGGCGAGCTGCACTACTCTCGTGACGTGACTAGTCCTGCAGAGGTCGATCCGGTGAGTGCATTCCTGCCCGATGGCCTGTCCGGCGGCCGCCCGAGCGAGATCAATAGGGTTGTCACCCCGCTGCTTGACCAGATCAGTGCGCAGGCGGCGAACGCTGACCACACGCGTTCGGTCAGCCCGGAGTTGATCCACGCGCTGAAACAAAGCGACCTCATGAAGCTGTCTGCGACCCGCAACATCGGAGGCCTCGAGGCGTCGGTCACCATGATCGGGCGCGAGTTGGAAGCGATCAGTTCGCGCTGCACCAGCACCGCATGGGTGATGTGGAATCATCTGGCGGTTTTCCACCTGTTTGTGGGCTGTCTCGGTCCGGACCACGAGGACCTGCTGCACGGCATTGTCGAACAGGGCGAATGGGTGTGTTTCCCTGCGGGAGCAGGCTCGGGTGTCACCGGTGTGATCGAAGGTGACCGAGTACGGCTGAACGGCCGCGGGTCCTTCGGGTCCGGAGGCCGCTACGCAGACTGGGCCGGCGTCGCGTTTCTCCTCGTCCAGCCCGACGGCAGCCGGGTCGAGCCGATGGATATCCGATTTGCGGTGGTCCCGACCAACGATCCGGGCGTCAAGATCGATCCCACATGGGACGGCAGCGCCGTTCGAGCGTCCAGCACCGATGACATCTGGTACACGGACGTCGTGGTGCCTCTCGACCGCTGCGTGCAGTGGTTCGGCGCCAACCGCGCTGACGCGTTGCGGGAGGTGCCCGTCGTTGCTGAGCGATATCGCGAGGACTGGGTCGGCCTGTCAGACCTCTGGCTCGGGTGGATGGCCGTCGGGCTCGTACGTGCGGCCTTCGCCGAAGCCACCGCCCAGATACGGGACCGCAAG
>CAZYLX010000608.1:0-2887 GCA_964648595.1 uncultured Acidimicrobiaceae bacterium | reverse complement strand
GAGCAACACAGCGCACGCTGGCTGGTCGCAGCAGACGGTGCCTCCAGCCCGATTCGCAAACACCTCGGTATCGGCTTCGTCGACCAAGGATTCGACCAAGACTGGCTTGTCCTCGACGTCGCGCTCCGACGACCAGTTCCATCACTCCCCCGCTTTGCCCAGCAGATCTGCGACCCAGCCCGGCCGACGACCTTCATCGTCGGCCACGACCACTACCGACGCTGGGAGTTTCAGCTCCAGCCTGGCGAGACGCGTGAGGAGATGGCATCGAGCCGCCGTGTCTGGGAGTTGCTCGAACCATGGATCACCCCAGGTGACGCCGATCTCATCCGGGCGGTGGTCTACCGGTTCCACGCAACAATTGCGGAGAGCATGCGTGTCGACTCGATCTTCCTGGCCGGAGACGCGGCCCACCAGATGCCTCCGTTCCTCGGCCAGGGTCTTTGTTCGGGTATTCGCGACGCGGCCAACCTCGCATGGAAGCTTGACCTCGTGCGACGAGGCGAAGCGGGCGACTCGCTTCTCGATTCCTACGGCGAGGAACGGCTTCCCCACTCCAGCGCGGTCGTGTCCCACGCCGTAGAAACAGGCCGCCTCATCGACAAGCTGTCCGGACGATTGGATTCAGAAGCAGGCATCGACGCCGGCTACGGGGGCGGCAGACCCTTCCCCCGCCTCACGACCGGCCTCATTGCCGGCGATCACCCGGCGGTTGGCCGTCAGCTTCCCCAGCCAATGGTGGATGGACGCCCGCTCGATGAGCTACTCGGCTCCGGCATGACGGTCTTGATCGATGCCGACGCGGCAAGCACCAACGGCCCGGCCGGCATCGGAGCGACCCAGGTTGCAGAAGCTTGGGGTGAACTGGCAACGGCCGTCGCGCTCAGCACATCGAAACTTCCGAACGTGCTGCCGCCAGGTGGCGCCGTCGTCGTTCGGCCCGACCGCTATGTCGCTGCGGTCGCCGACAGCCGATCGAGCTTCGCACAGCTCTCCGGTTCGCTGACCAACACCATCCGGGCCTGAGCCTCAGGCGTAGTCGCGGAGCATCTTGCGGAGCTCGAGCTGATGCTCTTCCTCCTGCGCGATCAGGCCGCGAGCGAACTCCTCGAGGAAGATCGACCGATCAACGACCGTTTCCAAGAGCGCTCGATAGAGGCTGACCGCTTCCAGCTCGTGCTCCAAGCTCTCCTGGAGAATCTGTTCGAGGCTGTGCTCGTTGCTTTCCTCGATCGGAGCGATCGCCAGAGACGGATGCCCTCCGAGACCGGTCAGAATCTCGCCGACCTGCTGAGCATGCAGCAGTGATTCGGTGGCCTGACCCTTCATGAACTCGACAAGAGGAATCCGGTGCGGCCCGATGATCATCAGCGAATAGTGCGTGTAGCGGACGACACCCGACAGCTCCGCTTCGAGAATGCGATTCAACGCACTGATGACTTCGTTTTCGTTCAGCAGGACATCGGACATCAGGCTCTCCCCGTATGGATCGGAAAGCGACACGCTAGAGGCGACCGCTGCGGAACACGGACTGACACTCCCAACTGAATTCCGGAAGGCCCGAAAGGTTCGCCCTCGCAATGGCCCAGCGCGGGGAGCCCTTCCTTCGCTGTCCAATGTGGTCTCTGGCGTCGGTACCGATGTCGGTTCGATCGCGGCCACCGTCGCCCTCTGCGTCTGGAGTCTGCCGCTGTCCGGCTGTCACCTGGCGGGAGAGCCGTCGGGCCGCAAGACTGCTGCAATGACCGACGGCTCGACGAAGCGAGAGTGGGCGCCATTGCGGTTTCATTCGAGCCGCCGACTCGAGATTCCCGAAAGGCATCGCGAGAAGAGCCGTCGCGTCTACGAGCTTCAAGCCGATGACGACATCCGTTTCGCGGCTGCGACCGCCGGTCTTCTCAAGCGACTTGATCTCTCGCGCGGCGTTGTCACGGGTATGACCTGTGACCACCGGTTCTCTCTACTGCTCGAAAACTGGGCGGCATCGTGTACTCGGTTCGGCATCGAGTGTCGGGCAGCGACGATTGTGTTCCCAACCGATCGAGACGCGCTCGAACGGGTGGAATCGCTCGGGTTCGTTGCGTACTTCGATGATGATTCGCAACTTCTGCGCGACATGACGCAGTCGGAGAGCTTTGGCGATATCGCGTGGACTGAGTACATGTACCACCAAAACTGGGTGATCAAGAAGCTGCTTGACCTCCCGGCCGATGTGCTCTTCCAGGATGTCGATCTCGTGTGGCGGCACGACCCGATTCCTCTTCTACATCGGCAAGCCCGCGACGGGGCTCACATCCAGGCGATGTACGACGGGCCAAATGACCGGTTCCAACCACTGTACGTGAACAGCGGATTCATGTACCTCCGGAACTCGTCTCAAGTCCGAGCGTTCTGGGGTGAGGTGTATGCACACCACGAGATGATTGGGTACTACCGCAGCCAACAAGAGCCCTTGAACGTGATGCTCGCAGCGTACGCACATCGCGGCCTCGAAGTACTCGTGCTCGACGAGGAGCGGTTTGCGAACGGGCATCTCTATTGCGGTGGAAGGACGGCTCCTTCGGACCCCTGGGTGGTGCACAACAGCTGGACCCAGGGCCTTTCCGAAAAGCTCAAGCGATACAGAGCGAACGACCTTTGGTTTCTGAACGAGTCGCCCCACTAGAACCGACGATCCACGAGCGATGCGACGGCCGTGACCGCCATGAACAGGCTCGGCCGCAACGATGATTCATCGCAAGCTGCCCTTGAAGCCAGCGACAGCTCGAGAACCTCGCGACTCGCCAAATCAGGTTGACATTCCCACCAAGCAGCTGCGAAAAGCCAAGGCGGCATGGTTCAGATGAGCTCAGCTAGTGACTCCGGTAGGACGAGAGCACGCGTTTGG
>CAZYLX010000607.1:0-2888 GCA_964648595.1 uncultured Acidimicrobiaceae bacterium | reverse complement strand
TCCTGCGCGTCTCCACCAGTGGCGGCGGCCGGAGCGACCCTCACCGACCTCGATACCAACCGATGCCTCGGCCGAGCTGCCGACAACGTCGTCGCTGCGACGACGATGCAGCTCGTCCGCGGCCTCAGCCGTGTCGCTCAGATCAACGGCTTCGCCGAGGTCGATCGCCTCAGCGATGCGGTAACGCCCGGATGGATCCTGCATGAGCCAGAGCATGCCTTCCCGCAGTTCCGGCGTGCGCTGGCCGATCTGCCGGCCGGCAGTGTCGATGAGGTACCGACGAGGATGTTCCACCGTGACCGAGATAGCGATCGGCGAGGATGTGTTGACCACGTCGAGCGAGCGGAGCTTTGGGCCATCGCCCTGGATCCGCAATCCCGTGTCCAAGAGACGACGATTGTGGCTCGAGACTTCCTCGAAGAGCGGCGTCTCCTCGACGAACACGCTGGCGAGTTCCGCCTTTGATGGCTCGGCCTGACACTCGAACTCCGAGCGGAGCAGACCGCCCACGATTCGCTTCCACTCAGGGTCGACGTCCTCGGCGGGCGAGGCCGCAGTCGCACGAACGGCACGACGAGGTGCTTTCCGGGTGAGGGCGTCCAGATCGTCGACGTCGGCATCGTGTTCGCGATGTCGGAGGGAGCGGGTGATACCGACCGCTCGCTCTCCTTGAACGACCGGGCGGAGGAGCCACATGCCGACGAGCAGTTCGATTGTCACACCGACCGCAACGGCGACGCCCAGGGTTCTGGCAACGCTCAACTCGCTACTGAGGAACGCGATGCCAACGAGGGCGGTCACGCCGAGTCCGAACATCGCGGCCCGACCTTCACGACGAAGGGCATCACCGACGAGGACATCTGGCGAGCCTTCCTCAGCCAGACCGATGGCAATACGACGTAAGAAGCCGATCTCGAACAGGCTGACCCCGACGTTGACCACGAGCGCCAGGACCTGGAGCTCGGTCCCGCTGACGTCAGAGGCGAGCAGCGAGTACACCCCGAGCGATGCCGCGGTACCGAGGAGACGGAGGCCAATCGTTGCCGCGGCCAAGAACACATCCGAGAGCAGGAAGTACACGGCCAGTCCGCCCGAGAGGGCAAGCATCAACACCAGGACCCAGACACCGCTCGACGCAGCATCGGAGGTGGCCAAGGCATCGACCGGGACACCGGCAAGGTCGAAGGTGGAGCTGAGCGGGATCTCCTCGATGGACGAGACCAGATCGATGGCTGCAACCGAGCGACCGCTCACCAACGGCGACACGATGGCGAAGGTCGTCCCCGCCGTCTCAAACCGAGCACGGTCGGTTCCTGGCACCGTCAGCGAACCAGCGACGTAGCGACCGGCCGAGGTCTCGACCCACCCGACGGTTGCGATCTCGGAAACCGAACTGGCCCACTCATCGAGGCCATTGACCGAAACATCAGTGCTCGATGCCACGATGGCGTCGGTCGGATCGCCTCCGCTCTGAACGAGCTGCTCGGCAACACGCCGAGACGCTTCTCCGCTTGGCAGCGAATCGCCGTCGAGAAGGTCGCTGCTCGGTGCTCGAGCGGCGAACAGACCAAGAGCGAGGAGGAAGCATGCGAACCCGGCGAGGACCGGCAGCGGGAAGTCGCGTCCATCGGGGGTCGGGAGACGGAAGAGTCGGTAGTCGTCGTTGTTCGGGACAGGAGGCAATGTGACGAGGATCGCCGGAAGCGCACCGAGCGTGACGATCGCGGCGATGATGCCGCCGACAGCAACGACGGTGGCCGACGCACGACCGGGACCCGTCAGTTCCATGACGATGGCGGTGACGACGAGGCCACCGAAGAGCAGGCCGGCCTCGGGCGCCAGGTGCTTGACCGCCCGCTGGATGACGTCGGCCTGGTCAGTGCCCTGAGGGTGACGGAACCAGTCGAGCAGCCGGAACGTGAGGACGCACGACACCAGGACAGCGACAAACGCCGCGGGAATGGCGGTGGAAGCAAGGGAGCCGTCGAAATCGCCGGCGATACGGGAACTGAACATGGCGCCCAGCGCAGTAGCAAGACCGACGACCGCTGCCGTGGTCACTCCGAGCTTCGGGCCGACGGAGGCAGCAACAACGAGACCGAGAAGGACAAGAACAGGGGCGATGGCGAGGAGCGCACCCCGGTTCAGACGCTCGAGCAGATCCCGGTCGATCGCGGCCCGGCCGCCAACCGACACCTGGCGCCCGTCGAGGAGCCGGTCGGCCGTGCGCTCGACGGCCTGCATCTGACTTGCGTCGCCTGGGTCGGTCAACGAGACGTGAATCGCGACACGGCCGTTGTCCAGCAGATCAATGGCCACAGCGCTCACACCGGGCACCTCGGACAGGCTCGGTACCACTGATGCCGTGATGACGGGATCGATCAGGCCGTCTGCGAGACCATCGGCCACCACGAAGGAGAGGTCGGGCACATCGCCGGGGACCCAGCTGCGCTCGCTCGTGTCCTGGGCCATCATGGGACGGGATGCATCAATAGATGCGAGAGCCGTGCCGGCGAGCAGCAACACCAGAGTCGAAGCGAGCAACAACGTTGCCAGGCGCCGGAAGAACCCACCGGGAGCGGGGCGGAGGTGATGGCGTTGCGAGCGGAGTTGTTGCAGCAAAACAGACGGAGCCACTGGGCTTCCCTTTCGGCACCAACTCCGTCCGAAGACGAGACCATAGCGCACGGAGCGTGGTTGTGGGACCTCTCTACGAATTCTTCACGGCACGCCTCGTGACGGGGCGCATACTGAGCGTTGTGTTCCGCCCCGCTGCTCAGCTCCGAAGTTCTTCTGTCCTGCTGAGCTCGTCGGTTCTTTTGAGCGCTTCAGTCCTCTTGAGCCTTGCCCTGGTTGCCGCGGCATGCACCAGCTCACCGTTCGACGCA
>CAZYLX010000606.1:0-2889 GCA_964648595.1 uncultured Acidimicrobiaceae bacterium | reverse complement strand
GGCTCTACCTGATCTATGCCTTGCTCACCGCCGTCTATCTCGGCCACCTGGTTCGAACGCTGCAGGTCAACCTGCCGTACCTCAAGGCCGGCGTGCCGGAGGACGAGCGCTACCACTTCGGCAGCGTCGTTGCGCTGAACTCGACCTACTTCGCCAACTTCGGCGCAGAGCTCGCCGTGGTGTCGATGCTGCCTGAGTTCTTCGAGGAGGTCTTCATACCACTCACCAACGATGCCGGAGTACCGATCGTCACGGCCACGGTCGCCGGCGTGGTTGCGTCGTCGTTTGCGTTCGTGAACCTCGTTGCTCGCCCACTCGGGGGATATCTCTCCGATCGCATGACCAGCCGCAAGCGCACGATGCTCGGCTACATCCTCGGGATCATCGCCGGGTTCCTGCTGATGGCCTTCATCGCCAAGTGGGGTCCAGGTGTCGACGACGACGGCCTCCGCACTCTCGTCCCGTCGTTCGGTGGCGTTGGCTGGCTCGTTGCTGCGGTTGCCATGACGGTGTTCGCGTCGATTTTCGTCCAGGGAGCAGAAGGCTCGACCTTCGCTGTCATTCCGATGGTCAACAAGCGCATGACCGGTCAAATCGCCGGGATGGCAGGCGCCTATGGCAACGTCGGGGCCGTCATCTACCTCGTCATCTACTCCCTCGTAGACGCCAGAACGTTCTTCTTCATTCTCGCTGCCGGAGCAGTCGCCAGCTTCGCCATCACGCTCTTCATGCTCGAAGACCCCGAGGGCTCCTACGCCGAGGACTTCGAGGACGAGGGAACTACTGACCCGACTGATCTGGCTCTGCAGAGCTGATCGGGCACCAACGCCGCCATATCCATCAACTACGAGAATCGAGACCATCCACCATGGCCGATATCCAAGTCTGGGATCCAGAAGACGAAGTATTCTGGGAAGAGACAGGCAAGAAGACAGCGAGCCGCAATCTGTGGATCTCGATCCCCAGCCTCCTCTGCGGCTTCGCCGTATGGCTCTACTGGAGCGTCATCACGGTCCAGATGCTCAACCTGGGTTTCCCGTTCGAGCAGAGCGAACTCTTCACGCTCACGGCCATCGCTGGATTCACCGGTGCCACGTTCCGAATTCCGAACAGCTTCTTCATTCGAATCTCGGGTGGCCGCAACACGGTGTTCCTCACCACGGTTCTGTTGATTGTTCCTGCCCTGGGCACCGGCATCGCGTTGCTCGACATCGACACGCCCCTCTGGGTGTTCCAGCTGCTGGCCTTCTTGTCTGGCTTCGGTGGTGGCAACTTTGCGTCGTCGATGTCGAACATCAGTTTCTTCTACCCGAAACGGATGCAGGGCCTGGCCTTGGGACTGAACGCCGGCCTCGGAAATGCCGGCGTGACGACAATGCAGATTCTCATTCCGTTCGTGATGACAATCGGGATCTTCGGCGGCGGATCAAAGATCCTCGAAACCTCCTCTGGAACACTGATCGGGACGATCGACGCCGGCACAGAGACCTGGATCCACAACGCCGGATTCGTTTGGCTGGTCTTCCTGATTCCCCTGGCGTTCGCCACCTGGTTTGGCATGAACAACATCTCAACCGCGACCGTTTCACCGAACATCGGTGGGCTCGTCGGATCGTTCGGAAAGATCCTGGGGATGCTGTTTGTCGCCAGCGTGCCTGCCGCGATCGGTCTGGCTGTCATCCTGCCTGATCCGTTCCTGGGAGCGCCTTCGTGGGCCAAGTGGCCGGTGATGGCGGCAGTGGTGGCCTCGACCGTCTGGCTGCTGAAGCAACTTCCTGGAGACGTCAAACCCAACCTCGAACGCCAATATCAGATCTTCAAGAACAAGCACACGTGGATCATGAGTGTCATCTACACCATGACCTTCGGCAGCTTCATCGGCTACTCGGCTGGTTTCGCCCTGGCGATCAAGGTGGTCTTCGGTTTCAAACACATCGACGTCGATGGCGTGATCACCCACGACACGATCAACCCCGATGGACCGTCTGCTCTCACCTTCGCGTGGATGGGGCCATTCATCGGAGCCTTCATCCGACCCGTTGGTGGCTGGATCGCCGACAAGGTGGGCGGCGCCAGGGTCACCCACTGGGTGGCGATCGTGATGACAGCCAGCGCCCTTGGTGTCGCCTACTTCCTGAGAGAGGCATACAAGTCGGAAACGCCCCAGGACTTCTTCCTGGCCTTCTTCCTATTGTTCCTCCTTCTCTTCGCCGCCAGCGGCATCGGGAACGGCTCGACCTTCCGGACCATTGCCATCGTGTTCAACAAGGAGCAGGCCGGTCCGGTCCTCGGTTGGACGTCAGCGATTGCGGCCTACGGAGCGTTCATCGTTCCCGGCGAGTTCGGTTCGCAGATCAAGAACGCCACCCCGGAATACGCATTGATCGCCTTCGCGGTGTTCTACCTTGCCTGCCTGCTCCTGAACTGGTGGTACTACCTCGGCCCCAAGGCCGAGTTCGACAACCCGTGATCGATCCAGCCACGTGCTCAGAGCACGATCGGCGAAACGCGGTTCTGAATCGCGCGGACGAGGCTGAGCGCGGCCATTGCCGACGTCTTGGGGTTTGCCGGCAACGCATTGTTGGCAATGGTCACATCGAGACTGCCGAATGCCCCGCGCGCCGTCAACTCGTGTCGGTTCGTCGTCGCAGCGGGATCAGCGACAAGCGTGATCGTGGTGGCATCAGGTCCGACCCCGGCCAACGCCGTCGTCATCGCGACGTTGGCATTCTTGGGAAAGGCTGAAGCAGCTTCGGTTGCCGTTGCGCTGAAGAAGGCCTCGGGCCGAGTGAGTCGATCGAGATCACACAACGTTTCGGCCGCTGTGTCGCGCCATGCGAGCGGCGGTTTCACGATGCGGTGCTCCCCCGTGTCGATGCCCATCAGGCG
>CAZYLX010000605.1:0-2892 GCA_964648595.1 uncultured Acidimicrobiaceae bacterium | reverse complement strand
CACGCCCGGGTTGGTAGGCATCGGTGCGATGTTCGTGATCGGAACGCCGAGCAATGTGGCAACGACCTCGGCATCGGCGCCGTAGCCCTCGACGTAGTACACCGCCGTCGAGCCGAGCTTCACGCTCGAGTTCTTGGCGCCGAGCACGGCGTACCCCGAGTTGCCCAGAATGGTCGAGGCCCGACCGGCCACCCCGCTCTTGCCAGCTCCATTGCCGACTCGAACATTGACCTCGTTCGGTGAACGGGCTGGTTCGGTCGAGGAGGTTTCTTCTGCCACTTCCTCGCCGACGGTCACTTGTGTGGCCGCGGTCGTGGTGGTCGTTGACTCGGGAGTGGCCTCTGCGGTGATCAAGGGGTCGTCGTCCAACGCTCCGAACAGGCTCCGAGTTGCCACGACAAGTGCAAAGGCCAAGCCGAGAAGAACAAGGGCAAGAAGTGCGGCGTTCACGAAGTCGTGCCGCTCGATTCGATCCATCCGGACGACGATAGAGGCACTCGCGCTCTGACACTTGGCATGTGGCACACTCTCCGAGTGAAGTCGGTGATTGCTGTCGACCGTGGGGCCGTGCAGCGCCGGACACTGCGAGTGCTCTGGTTCAGCGCGGTTCTGAGTCGCGGTGCCGTCTCGTCCATGTTTCCGGTCTCGGTGTTGGCCATATCGGAGATGCTCGGGTCCACCACGTTTGCTGGACTTTCGACCGGCGCCAGCACCGTTGGATCGGCGATCAGCGCCGGTGCACTAGCCAGCTACATGCAGCGAAAGGGGCGTACTCCCGGGCTTGCGTTGGGTTTTGGGGTTGCCGCGATCGGAGGTTTGCTGGCGATCATCGCGATTCAGTCCAACAGCCTTCCGTTGTTCCTGGCGGCGATGGTCATGGTTGGCGTTGGATCAGGCACGGCCAACCTGTCCCGGTATGCAGCCGCTGACCTCTCGAGCGCCGAACGCCGCAGCCGAGACATCAGCACGGTGATCTTCGCGTCGACCTTCGGGGCCGTCTTGTTCCCGTTGTTCATCGGCGTCGCCGGCTCGATCGCTGCATCCGTTTCCCTCGACGAGAACGCCGGCGGCTTCGCGATGTCGGTCGGCCTGTTCGCCGTCGCCGCCTCGGTGACCTGGCTGCTGATGCGGCCCGACCCGCTGGTGGTGGCCGGGGGCATCGTCCCCCGATCGCCTGATCGACAAGAGCGCAAAGCGGGGACGGTGGGGTTCCGGCAGGCTCTTGGCATCGCTTGGTCGCTTCCGTTGGCTCGCCTGGCTCTTGTCGCGCTTGTGGTTTCGCAGACCGTCATGGTGATGGTCATGGCCATGACGCCACTGCACATGAAGGCCCACGGTCACACCACTGGAGTGGTCGGTGCCGTGATCTCTGCCCACACCGCAGGAATGTTCGCCTTTGCTCCGATTGCCGGTTGGTGCTCGGATCGGTACGGTCGTTTGTCGACGATCGGTGTCGGTGGGCTGCTGTTGATCGCGGCGACGGCACTGACCGCCCTGGCCGGTGAGGCGCCTCGGCTTCTCATGTTTCCCGGCCTTTTCCTCCTCGGTCTGGGTTGGAGTTTCGGCATCGTTGCGGCATCTGCCTTGCTGACCGAGTCTGTCGAAGAGCATGACCGGGTAGCCGTTCAGGGCGCAGCGGACATGGCAACCAACATCGCTTCGGGAACTGGGGCTCTGGCCTCGGGGATCGTTCTGGACATGGCCGGCTTCCACATCTTGTCGATGGTGGGAATGGCTGCCGCCGGAGGCCTCCTCGTTCACTCCTTCTTCGAGAATCGGGTGGCGTCAGCTCAGCTGAGGATCTGATCGGCGAACGATCGAATGTCGCCGAGGAGCAACTCAGGCTTCTCGAGTGCAGCGAAGTGGCCGCCCTGATCGAACTCGCTCCAGTGGACGACGTTGAAGAGTGTCTCCGCGAAGCGGCGACTCGAGCGATAGATGTCAGCAGGGAAGATGGCACCGGCCATCGGGACGGTGACGTCCTTGGCCAGTGCGCCTCCGAGGTGTGAGTGCTCGTAGTAGATCCGGGCTGCCGACCCTGCGGTATTGGTGAGCCAATAGAGCATGACGTTCGTGCAGAAGCGATCGCGGTCGTGGGCGGTGAAAACGTCTCCGTCGCCTCGATCGGACCAGGTGTGGAACTTCTCGTAGATCCAGGCGCAGAGCCCAGCCGGCGAGTCGGTGAGCGCATAGGCAAGGGTTTGGGGCTTGGTTCCCTGGATCGCTTGATACCCGGTCTCCTCGGCCTGGAAGACCCTCGCGGCAGCAACAGCCTCGTTCTCGGCGTCTGTGGCCTCCACCATCAGCTCGGCGGTGGGACGGGAGCCCACCATGTTGAGGTGGATGCCAACGCAATGGTCGGGGTCGACGGCGCCGAGGTGTCCGGTGATGATCGCCCCCCAGTCGCCGCCCTGGGCGATGTATCGCTCATAGCCGAGAGTGACCATCAGTTCCGCCCACATGGTTGCGATCCTGCGAGGATCGACGCCAGCAGTGACGGTGGGGCCGCTGAAGCCGAACCCGGGGAGGCTGGGGATGACCACGTGGAACGGCCGACCGCCGTCTGTCGGCGCAGTGAGTGGCTCGATCACGTGAAGGAACTCGACGATCGTAAGGAGCTTCCCATCCTTGCGGATGACCATGCCATTGTAGAAGTCGTTGCTCGTAGCCATTCGACTCTCAGGATGAAGTTCAGAGCAAAGCGCCATCATCGCACCGCTTGGAGGATACAATTCAGCGTTGTACCCCGTCAACACGTATGTTACGGGCCCTCAGTGGGGCCAAGCCGGCCACGTCCCGGCGATCGAGCGTATATACGCGATCACCGGGACGTGTCTGGTCGATGGGGCCGCCGCCCTATACGGCGGCTGGATGCTTGCGGTACTCCTCCAG
>CAZYLX010000604.1:0-2892 GCA_964648595.1 uncultured Acidimicrobiaceae bacterium | reverse complement strand
CGATCCTTCGCGGGCCGCCACGTTGCTGATCCATCACGTGAAGCTCGATCGCTGGCTCCAGCCTGGCGGCCACGTCGACGGCAGTGGAGACCTCGCCGAGTCAGCACTCCGCGAAGCGCTCGAGGAGATCGGCATCGACGGACTGGAAGTGTGCGAGCCGGCGATCGACCTCGACATACACGCCATTCCCGAGCGGGGCGACGAGCCCGCTCATCTGCATCTCGACGTTCGTTTTCTCGCGCTCGCTCCTGCGGGATCCTCACCCACCATCAATCACGAGAGCTTCGATGCCCAGTGGGTGACCATCGATGATCCTGATGGTCTGATCGGCGGAGGCGAACTCCGACGGCTGGTCGACAAGGGTTTGGCCCTCGCTGACTCCATCGAAGGGATTGCTGGGTTCATCCGACGTCGGATGGAGTAACGCAGTTCACGAGATCGTTGGTCGAGGCGAATCGAGTGATTCGACGCTCGAGGCGTTCACCGCCGGAGCTCGCGGCAACGTAGAAGACGGCCTGCGGGTCGTCATCAAGGCGATCGGCGAAATCGACACGGTCAGCAAGGAACTGCCGCCAGTCAGCAAGCCACTCCAGGGTGATGCCGCGGTCACGCTCGTTCAGGGTCACCGACGGATCATCGATCATTCGCTCGAGATCATCGACCAAGGCGTTGTAGAGGGCCGTGCTGGCAAGCACCTGTTGCGCTCGCTCGATGTGGTCCTCGGCGTCGAGGGCGTTCGCCAGTAGCGCAACCTCTGCGTTCGTCGCCTCGCAAGCGGGATCGGCGAGGACCAGGAACGATGTGTCGCCCAGTGTGTCGGGCGCGGTCCGGGCCGCGAGTCCGGAGAATCCGTAGACCCACACGCCGAACGACGCGGCAACGACGACACCCAGGGCGATCCGGCCAGGAGTGACCCGCCGAGAGGGCCGGGAATGCTCTTCAACGAGATCGTCGATCGAGGTCATGACGCCCAGGGTGCCACGCCATCGGAACGAATTGTCATCGATCGGAACGGTCGCGCACGATCGAAATGGTGAGAGTGCTCGCTACTGCGCCAATACAGTGCCGAGATGGCTGTAGACCCCGGACTACTCGACGATCTCATCGCTCGAGGACTCGTACACGACACGACCGATCGTGATCGCCTGGCCCAGCGCCTAGAGGCCGGAGCGATCACGCTGTACGCCGGGTTCGATCCAACCGCCGACAGTCTGCACGTCGGCAACATGGTCGGCCTGATGCTTCTGCGCCGCTTCCAGGAAGCGGGCCATCGCCCGATCGTCCTCGCCGGCGGAGCCACGGGAATGATCGGCGACCCTTCGGGCAAGGCCGATGAACGCAGCTTGCTCGACGATGACGCTCTGGCTGCGAACCTGGCCGGCATCGTGCCGCAGTTGCGCCAATTCCTCGACTTCGACCGTGAGTCGAACCCTGCGAAGTTGTTGGACAACCGGGCGTGGACGGTCGGTGTTCCGTACCTGGTGTTCCTGCGAGACGTCGGAAAGTACGTCACCGTGAACCAGATGATCGCCAAGGACTCGGTCCGCAGCCGTTTGGAGGGAGTCGAGGGAATCTCTTACACCGAGTTCAGCTACATGCTCCTCCAGGCTCACGATTTTGCCTGGCTGTTCGAGAACGAGGGCTGCGAGCTGCAAACCGGAGGCTCTGATCAGTGGGGCAACATCACCGCTGGCACTGAACTGATCCGCAAGCGCAACGGCGAATCAGCCTTCGCGCTCACGCACCCATTGCTCACCAAGCCCGACGGCACAAAGTACGGAAAGACCGCAGGCGGCGAGACCATGTGGTTGTCGCCGGAGAAGATGAGTCCCTACAGCTTCTACCAAGCGTGGCTCCAAGTCGAGGATGCAGAGATCGAACGTCTTCTCCTCCAGCTGACTCTCCTCTCGGTCCAAGAGATCCGGCAAGTGGTCTCCGAGCATCACGATGCGCCCCATCAGCGTGCTGCTCAGCGGCTGTTGGCTAGTGAGCTCACCGACCTTGTGCACGGTCCCGAGGCCCTCGCCTCAGCGGTCGCGGCATCCGACGTCGTGTTTGGCGGCGCAGCTGCTTCAGACCTCGACGAGGAAACCCTGCACACATTGGCGGCCGAGATCCCGACCGCTGTTCTTTCTCCGAGTGTCCTTGATGTTGCCGGCGATCAATCGAACGCAGCAGCCATCCTCGCCGCGGCGGGAGTGGTGGCTTCCAACGGCGAAGGGACACGGCTGATCGCCCAGAATGGGGTGTCGATCAACGACCAGAAGCTCACGGTTGGCGAGGTACTCACCACGGAGCGTCTCCTGTACAAGACCTTTCTCTTCGTGAGGAAGGGCAAGCGGAACGTGCACCTCATCCGATTCGACGAAAACTCCAGGGAATCCTCGTGATATGAGCGGACGAAACCAAGCACGAGGCGCCCCATTTCCCCTGGTCACAGCGTCAAACCACAACGTTGTGACCAGCGTCTCAGCGAATCGAGCAAAGAATTCGGTGTGGGTGGGTTGCCAGGATGTTTGTTCAGAGTTAACGTAGTTCTTCGCCCCGCAGGCAAGTCACGCACACAGCGAGACTGAAACTCTCACGGAAAGCCACTTGGCTGACCGGAAAGAGCGCATCGGGGCAGGCCCGCCATCCGCACCTCCGGACACGCAGGCGAAGTTCGCTTCGCTCCGCAGTGTCCGTGTGCAGACGACGAGCAGCACCTTGAAAACGGAAGAGACGATGAACGCAAGCGTGTGCGGAGCATCACCATCAACCATGTGGCCTCGGCCGCAGATGGACTGATGCCCGTCAATTGAAATGAACATGTCGTGGAGGCTTTGGTAAGCCGGCCACGACAACCTGGATCACGGTCCGAGCCTTTCCCGGCTCGCACCAGATTCTCTGATG
>CAZYLX010000603.1:0-2897 GCA_964648595.1 uncultured Acidimicrobiaceae bacterium | reverse complement strand
TCTCGAGATTCTCAGCGTTCGGTGTACAACGTCCAGCTCTTGATCATTGTCACTGCCAGAAACACTGTCGCCATCAGGAGGATGATCGGCTCGGAGTCGTTGTAGGTGCAGTACTCCTGCGGGTCGCTGGGGCATCGGAGCTCGTAGGTGTCGGACCCGGCCGCGATGATCACGACCACGACCAGGAGAATCGGTGCCGCGATGATGTACGAGCGAGCATCGGACCTCTTGCCGTACTTGGAGGCGCAAGCGACAACGATCATTGCTCCGATCGTGATCGCACCCAAAGCAGAGATCAAGAGCCATCCCACGTGTCGATCGTAGCCGCCGATTGGAGGTGGTTGGAAATGTACGGACAATTTGCAATAGTACGTAGATGGTGAAATCCGAGCCTTCCACCGAATCGCCCTCGACGCCTGCGAACGACCTCCCGCCGTCGCCCCACGGTCCGCAACACCACCATCATCCGAAGGGGCTCGTCGCCAGGCTGTCAATGGGGCTAGTCGATCGATCAATGGAACGGCCCAAGGTCGTGCTCCTGGTAGCCGGGCTACTCACCCTCGTATTTGCCGTCATGTTCGTTCGCATCGACATCGACACCGATCCCGAGAACATGCTCCCGGCTGATGCCCCGGTCCGCCTCCGGAACGCCGACATGCGCGAGACGTTCGGCACGGGCGACATGATCGTCGTTGGTCTGTTCGCCGACGAGCGCTTGGTGACTCCTGAAGGACTCGGTGCTGCGGTGGCCTTGCATGACGCCATCGCTCAGCTCGATGGTGTTGCCGAAGCGACGATGATCAGCGTGCGGACCGCAACGGTTGGTGATGGACCGGCCACCCTTGACGACGCCGAGGTCATTGCCGGCCGGATCGCCGTTGACCCGCTCTTGGGAGGAAACGTCCTCTCAGAGGATGGCGACACGCTGGCCTTCTTCATCCCGCTCGATTCCAAGTCCGATGCTCAGCCCGTCCGAGATGCCGCCAACGAACTCCTTGACGCTTCACCGGAGTTGTCCGGCCTCGAGCGTCACATCGCCGGGTTGCCGTTGGCCCAAGAAGCTTTCGGCGACCAGATGTTCGTGCAGATGGCAGTCTTCGCTCCTCTTGCCGGCATTGCGATCTTCCTTCTGATGCTCTTGTTCTTCCGTCGTTTCGTCCTGGTGGCACCGGCGATGCTGATGGCCATGCTCTCGGTGGTGTGGGCCATGGGTCTGCTCATCGGCTCTGGCAACAGCCTTCACATCATGAGCTCGATGATTCCGATCTTCTTGATGCCCATCGCGATCCTCGACGCCGTCCACGTCATCAGTGAGTTCTTTGACCGGTACGGGCGCGTTCGTGAGCGTCGTTTTGCGCTGCGAACCGTCTTCGATGAGCTGGCCGGACCAGTTGCGTTCACGAGTGTGACCACCGTGGTCGGATTCTTGGCCCTGGCTCTCACTCCCATTCCGCCAGTGCAGGTGTTCGGGATCTTCATCGCGTTCGGTGTCGTGGTCGCCTGGTTGTTGACCCTCACGTTGCTTCCAGCGGTCCTGATGCTCGTTCCCGAAGCAGCGATTGACCGCGCCGTTGGCGACCGCGCCGGCGGCGACACCCGCTTCGCCGCCGTGGTGCGCCGCTTGCCTACTGGAGCCGCACGACGACGGGGGCCGGTCTTGGCCGTTGTTGCCATCGTTGCACTCATCGCTGTGCCGCTGATCGCTCGCATTGAAGTCAACGACAATCCGGTCAACTGGTTCCGATCTGGTCACGAGGTTCGGGTCGCCACCGAGCGGCTGAACGACGAGCTCCCGGGTACGTTCGCTGCGAACCTGTTGATCGAGGCCGACGATCCAGAACTACTCACGTCGCCGAAGACCATCGCTGCGATCGAAGGTTTGCAGGAGCGTTGGTCGAGCGATCCAAACGTCGGTACATCGGCATCCTTCGTTGACCTAATCGGAGGGACGAGCGGCTCCGAGGCTCGGTCCGTACTGGTAGTGGCTCAGGTCGATTCGCCGCTGGTCGGAACGCTCGTCAACGCAGAAGGGTCCAAGGCGAACATTCGGCTTCAGCTGCGCAACGGAGACAATCAGGCAATGAATGAAGTGCTCGTTGTCACCGAGGAGCAGCTGCTCGTCACGCCGCTTCCGCCCGGGGTGCGGGCCGATTGGGCAGGGGAGACGTACCTGAACGTGGTCTGGCAGGACGAGATGGTGTCCGGAATGCTCGCCGGATTTGTCGTGACCTTGATCATCGTCACCGTGCTCTTGGCCATCTTGTTCCGGTCAATTGTGTGGGCCGCCATCGGTATTGCTCCCGTTCTCTGGACCATTCTCGTGGTCTACGGCGTCATCGGATTGATCGGCAAGGACTTCGACATGCCGATTGCTGTTCTGTCGACCCTCGTTCTCGGTATCGGCGTCGACTTCGCCATTCACTTCGTTGAACGATTCCGGGAGCTCAAGGCCGATCTTGGCAGCTCGCGACTGGCGATCGAGGCCTTCTCCGAGGAACCGGCGAGAGCCTTGAGCCGCAACGCTGCTGTTGTCGCCGTCGGCTTCATGCCCTTGCTGTTCTCGTCACTCACCCCCTACGTGATCGTTGGCTACTTCCTGGCCTCGATCATCGTCCTGAGTTGGCTGGCGACGGTCGTCGCCCTTCCCGCCTTGGTGACTTGGGGCGATCGATGAGGTGAAGTGTCCGGGAGCTGATCTCGAGGCGACTGGGATTGCGACGTCTGCTCGGAGTAGCGGCGTTCGGACCGAGGTGGCTCATCTCCACGCCACCGAAAGCGAGCGCTGAATGACGACCGAGTCCACAACGATTGCCAACGGCGACATCTCCCTGAAGGTCGCGTTGCAGGCTCCGGCCTGGGCTTGGCCTTGGTCAAGCGGATCGCCGAGCGCCACTCCG
>CAZYLX010000602.1:0-2897 GCA_964648595.1 uncultured Acidimicrobiaceae bacterium | reverse complement strand
ACCCCTCGCTTTCGGCCTCGGCGGTCACTCGGTCCATCAGTTGTTTCGCCTGCTCAGGTCCCCCGAACTTCTTTTCGTACGCGTCCCGCACCGGTTCGCTTCGGTCGGACGGCGCTCCGGGGTCGAGTTGGAAGGCCCGATACGCGACGTTGACCTCCACCTCCGGGTGCGCCTCCTCGAAGGCGGCAAGGCCTTGCTCCCACCGGCGTTTGCCGATGTAGCACCACGGACAGACAACATCGGACCAGATCTCGACCGTGAGCGTGGTCACAACGGCACCACCAACAGCCGTGCGTCGTCTTGGAGTTCCTGCATTCGACTGCGGAGGTCAGCAGTGAACGACCGAAGCTGGTCGCGTCCGATCCGCTTCCCTTCCGGCGCGACCGGCGCGACGAGCGGCTCGCCGACGGCAATACCGACGGGCACCCGTTTCGGGAATCGGCGGCCCTCGCCCATCGCATCAGCCGTGCCGGAGATGCCGATGGGAATGACTCGTGCTCCGGTCTTCGACGCGAGCCACGCGGCGCCGCCAAAGAGTTCGGCAACGTCATGCCCGTCCTGACGACCACCCTCGGGAAACACGATCATCGACTCACCGCGGTCGAGCAGCGCTTTTGCTGCTTTGAGCGCATCTCGATCGGCCTCGCCACGGCGGACCGGGATGGCGCCGAGCGCAGCACACACCCATCGAACGACCGGCGGCTCGAAGAGCGATTGCTTGCCCAAGGCTCGGATACGCCGCGAACTCAACGACGCAACCAGTGGTGAGTCGAGATGCGAACGGTGAACGGGAGCGAGGATGGTCGGTCCCGGAAGATCGAGATGGTGCTCGTTCGTGGCGACGACATCGAAGTAGGGGAACAGCACGCGCCTGACCGTTCCTCGGACCACGCGATAGAAGCGCAGCGAGGACGCCTTGTCACCGGTATCGAACGCCCGAGCGAGCCGATCAACCTCGCCGCTCTTGTTCGATCTGTCTTTCGTGACTGCCTCATCGACCACGAGGAGAGTCAACCACGCGTTGGCGGCAAATACGAAGGTTCGCGACGTCCGGACGCCTTCGCTGGATCAGACTCGGACGTCTACGGTCGCTGCGGTGCTTCGGTCCCTTGCTCTGCCGGTCTACTTGCCGTGCTTTTTCATCAATGGCGGAACCGCCATGTTGGTGCCGCTGCTTCCGCTCTATCTGGCCGATGTCGGGCTCTCGGATTCCACACTGGGCCTTGTGATCGGAGCCGCCGGCCTCGGCGGCATGGTCTCGCAGATCCCATGGGGCCGGTTGATCGATCGCACGAACGAGAACGTCGTGCTTGTGTTCGCAGTCGCGATGATGGCTTTGTCTGTCGCCATCTTCGGAGTCGTCGGTTCCGCGATCGCGTTGGGCGCACTCCGATTCATCGGCGGCGCCGGCTCGTCGGGCTGGATCTTGTCCCGGCAGACCTTTCTGACCCATGCCACCGACGCTCCCACTCGAGGTAAGGCCATGGCCCTTTTCGGAGGGACCACTCGCACGGCGTTCCTGGTTGGCCCCGTCGTTGCCGGCGTCATTGCCCAAGTAGCCGGTTTCGCCACCGCCTTCCTGGTTTCTGGGATCGTGACCGCCGTTGGGGTGCTTCCGCTCCTGCTCTGGAGAAAGGCCGTCGAGCGAGACCTGCGCCCTTCCTCGTCCCATCTCGAACGACCGTCGCTGAGGCCGTACGTTCGATCACTGGCTCTGGCCGGAACAGGACAGGTCCTGGTGATCGCGGTCCGTAGCGGTCGCTTCGTGGTACTCCCGCTCGTAGGAATCGCCGTCGGCCTCTCCGAGAGCGAGGTCGGGTTCCTCATCGGGCTCAGCGGCTTGGCCGATCTTCTGCTGTTCCCCGTTTCCGGTTTCCTCATGGACCGCTTCGGCCGGCTGTTCGCCATCGTGCCGGCGTTCACGCTCATGGGAGTAGGCCTCTTCCTCCTTGCCGCTGCGAACACGGGCGCCACCGTGACGGCGGCCGCGATCGTCATCGGCATCGGAAACGGCTTGGGCTCGGGAACGATGCTGACGCTTTCCGCCGATCTGGCCCCAGCGAACGGGCCGAGCGGGTTTCTCGCTGCCCTCGGCACCATTCGCGACACCGGCAAGATCGCCGGGCCAGTGGTCGTTGGGGTCGTGACAGACGCCGCGAGCCTTCCGGTCTCGTCGGTTGTGCTGGGAATCACATCCCTGTTCGCCGCAGCGGTCATCGTGTTCGGCATCGGCGAGACCCTGGATCGTTCGACGCCCGAGCTGGCTGTCCGCTAGACACTCCGGGTGCCATTCACGACCATCCTCCCTCCTTCGGGTCCGCTCGAGGTCTACTTCGAGACCCACGGGCCGACGACTCCGGAAGGGGCCGACAACGCTCCGCTTGGTGTGCCCGTCTTGAACATCGGCGGATCCGGGGCTGATCTCCGGCTGAGTTATCCGGATCGATCACCATTGAACAAACGCTTCACGGTTCTGCACTACGACCAGCGAGGCTTGGGCCGGACCGAGAAGCCTCCCGAGCCGTACACGTTGCGACAGTACGCAGATGATGCTGCCGCCCTGGTCGAGTCGGTTGGCTGGTCGAGGTGTTCGGTGGTCGGCACCAGCTTCGGCGGAATGGTGGCCCAGCACCTCGCGATTCATCACTCCCACCTGGTCGAACGCCTGGTTCTCAATGCCACATCGCCCGGTGGAAGCAAGGCGTCGTTTCCACTCCACACCATCGAGCCCCTCGACGTCGAGGCCCGGATCGAACTGATGCTGGGGCTGTACGATTCCCGCTGGGATCCAGGCCGGGATGATCCAATCCCGGGATTCGGCCCGTTCTACGACCAGATGATCGAGCGGTGGCGGGCACCTCGAACCGGAGACTCCTTGCGGGGATACAGAGCCCAAC
>CAZYLX010000601.1:0-2904 GCA_964648595.1 uncultured Acidimicrobiaceae bacterium | reverse complement strand
GTTCCGTTGGCTTTCGTTCTCGCACGGGTCGACTTCCGCGGGAAGTCCCTGCTGCGGACCCTGGTGACAGTTCCCCTCGTCCTGCCGCCCGTCGTCACGGGCGTCGCGTTGACCTACGGCTTCGGACGCAGCGGACTTCTCGGCGACGTGCTCGGCTTCGGACTCCCGTTCACCACGATGGGCGCTGTGGTGGCAGCAACGGTGGTTGCCATGCCGTTCCTGGTGCTGAGCGTCGAGGGTGCTCTCCGGTCCGTGGATCCTCGTTTCGATCAGATGGCGGCCAGCTTGGGCGCGGGTCCTCTGCATCGATGGTGGCACGTGTCGCTTCCGATGGTCCGGCCGTCGATTCTGGCGGGCACAGTGCTGGCTTGGGCCCGAGCGCTCGGTGAATTCGGTGCAACGATCACATTCGCCGGCAACGTTCCGGGGGTCACACGCACGCTGCCGTTGGAGGTCTCGACGGCCATCGTCAACGACCCTGACCGTGCCGTCGCCCTGAGCCTTCTCATGCTCGCTGTCTCGCTTGCTGTGCTGATCGGGCTCCGCGACTCCTGGGTGCCGCGCCGATGAGCGGTGCCTCGAACAACGGGACCGGTCTCGCTGTCCAAGCGGCAACAGTCTCGGTCGACTTCGTCCTGCTCCGAGCGGACTTCGAACTGCACGTGGCGTTCGAGCTCGGTGCTGGCCAAACCATGGCGATCGTTGGGCCGAACGGGGCCGGCAAGTCCACGCTGCTCGACGGCATCGCTGGTCATGCGGACATCGACCGCGGCCACATCCAACTCGGCGACACCGTGGTCGCTGATGCGGGAGGAGCGTCTGATCTGCTGGTCCCGGCCGAGCGGCGTCCTTTGAGCCTCGTCCGCCAGGATCCGCTGCTGTTCCCTCACTTGTCCGTGATCGAAAACGTCGAGTTCGGGCTTCGGGCGACAGGAGTCGACAAGACGGAACGACGGGAGCGAGCGATCGTCGCTCTACAAGCGGTCGATCTCGCCGATCTGTTGACCGCATCGGTCGACGAACTCAGCGGTGGCCAGGCCCAACGTGCGTCGCTGGCGCGGGCAATTGTCCTCGATCGGCCAGTGCTGCTGCTGGACGAGCCGCTCTCCCGGGTCGATGTGGCCAACCGACGCTTGATCCGTGAGGTCCTCGACGAAGTCGGAGCAACCCAGATCATCGTCACGCACGGTAAAGATCACGCCCGTGACTGCGATCGGATCCTCGCTATCGAGGCGGGACAAATCGTTGCCGACACCACACCCGACCAGCTGGCCTCAGGGCCGCCGACCGAGTGGCTGGCCGAGCTACTGGCCTGAGCCGGATAGCGTGTCTGGGTGGCTGACACGAATGAGTCGATCGCTGACGGGACCTTCGCCGGCGAGCCCGGCGAAAACGAGGCCGTGCTGGTGCGAGTCACCGGGCCGGATCGACCCGGTATCACCGCTCGATTGATGCAGGTGTTGGCCGCAGCCGGGGCCGGGATGCACGACGTCGAGCAGATTCTGATCCGGGGCCAACTCACCCTGAGCGTCATCATCACGGTGCCAGCGGGTCAGGACCTCATCAAGGATCTGCTGCTCTTTGGTTGGGAACAGAAGATGGAGGTCGACTTCGACGTGGTCACTGCGGCACCGAGCCAGCGCAGCCTTGGCTTGGTTGTCACCTTGCTCGGCCACGACGTCACCCCGAGCGAGTTCGGAGCGATCGCCACCGAAGTCGCGAAGCACGGCGGGAACATCGACCGAATCGTCAGGCTCGCTCGTGAACCGGTGATGGCGTACGAGCTCCTGATCAGCGGAGACGACCTCCGCACGTTGCAGGATGCGCTCCTGCGGGCCGGGGCAGCCCTCGATTGCGACATCGCCGTCAACCGCGAAGGCCTCAGCCGCCGAGCCAAGCACCTGATCGTGATCGATGTCGACTCCACGCTGATCCAGGACGAAGTGATCGATCTGTTGGCTGAAGAGGCGGGTTGCGGCCCAGAGGTCGCCGCGGTGACCGCACGAGCCATGGCCGGCGAGCTCGACTTCGCCGAATCGTTGATCGAGCGAGTCAAGTACTTCGAGGGGTTGGACGCCTCGGTGTTCGACTCCGTACGTTCCAAGGTTCGGATGACCCCTGGCGCTCGCACGTTCATCGGCACGCTGCAAAGAATGGGATTCCGCACCGCCATCGTGTCCGGCGGGTTCACGCTGGTCACCGACTGGCTGGCAGCCAACATGGGCATCGACCACGCCATCGCCAATCGGCTCGAGGTGGTCGACGGCAAATGCACGGGCCGCGTCATCGGCAAGATCATCGACCGTCAGGGCAAGGCGGACGCGCTCGTGCGAATCGCGGCCGAGGAAGGAATCCCGGTCGACCAGGTCGTTGCTGTCGGAGATGGCGCCAACGATCTCGACATGCTGAACACTGCCGGGCTCGGGGTTGCCTTCAATGCAAAGGCGCTGGTGCAGGAAGCGGCCGATGCTTCGGTCAACGTGCCCTACCTCGATGCCCTGCTCTTCATTCTCGGTGTGAGAAGCGAGGACATCGCCGGCGAGCACTGACCGCCTTGCTTCCTTCGTTCGCTTCGTGAAGGATCCACCGATGGATCTCTACGACACCATGAGCACCTTGCGAGCGGTCAGGCGGCTACGACCCGATCCGATTCCTGACGAGGTCGTCGAACGCGTGCTCCAGGCCGCGTGCTGGTCGCCGACAGGCGGGAATCAGCAGCCCTGGCGAGTCATCGTTGTGCGCGATCCCGACAAGAAGCAGGCTTTGAAGGACCTGTACAGCCCCGAATGGGATTCGTACGCGGCCGGCTTCATGAAGCGGCTCGAGGGCCTGCCAGAGGACGAGCTTGCGAAGTGGCAGAAGGTGGTTAACGCCGGGGACTACCTCTCCGAGCATCTTCACGAG
>CAZYLX010000600.1:0-2912 GCA_964648595.1 uncultured Acidimicrobiaceae bacterium | reverse complement strand
TGGCGAGCCCGAATGGTTTCACGGATGTCGGCGATTCGGTCTTCGCTGGTGATATTTCCTGGCTGGCATCGGTCGGTGTGACGGCGGGGTGCAACCCGCCGGCAAACGACCGCTTCTGCCCCGACCGTGCCGTGACCCGCGGCCAGATGGCTGCCTTCCTCCGCCGGGCCCTGACTGACTAGAACCCTGCGGTTCCGGCGCGAGCCGGCTCCCGCGCGTTGGTTGTGCGCTGGGGTCGTACTCAACAGTTCTCTCTCGTCGATCGCCTCCGCGATCGGAACGACAACGACCAAGAATCCGACCTACGGAGTTACGGGGCAGTAGCCGTCGGAAGCGAGCATTGCCAGATCGTCGGCATCCATAGCGCCAGTGGCGATCTGGACGTCGTCGATAAGCCCGCGGAACGCGGCCGCCGTCCCATCGCCGCCGATCTCGACCGGAGCGGTGTTCGGTGCCAACCAATTAGTGGTGATTCTGTGCTGGAAGTCATCGAACCAGCCGGTATACCAATATCGGTACGTCGAGTGCGAGGCAACTTCGGCTCCATTGAGGTGGATTGCGAGTATCTCCTCGTCCTTGTTGAACGTCACAGCGATGTGCGACCATCTATCCAGCTGGAGAGAATTCGGAACCGTGGCAACTTCCTCGTGGTCGAGAGAGTTCCCAGGATCCGCACAGGACCAGTCGTTGCCCAAGTTCCAGCATTTCTCGTAGGCACTCCTGTAGATGCCGGCTCGGAGTGAACCGTCGTTCTTCACGTCGAGGCTGAACGTCGCCTTCGCGGGATCTGGACCCTTGATCAGGATCCTTTGCCACTCCTGTCCGGTCTGTGGGCCGTGCCAATTCACCCACGCCGACAGGATGAGATTCGTCTGCTTCAGGGGGGCGAGCGATGCGTCGTTGGGGGCGCTGGCGTAGAGGTCCGTCTGGTCGGTGGCCCAGTTGAGTCGGAAGATATCGTCTCCGGCCGGGCCGGACGGATGCTGCGCTTGTGTCACCATGTTGTGATCTGGGTCGAGCGGGTCGTGGCCGACCATGAGTGCGTCGCTGGCGTAGCCATCGGCAGTCCAGATGTCGATCGCCTCGTAGTCGGATCCGCTCTTCCGAGAACTGGCATCCCACCATGCGGCGAGGTCGTGGTCCTCGCCGGCGCGGCAATTCGATGCCTCACAGGTTTCGACGGTGTATTTCGTGGTCTCTCCGAGATAGGCGATGTTGCCCTTGAGATCCCTGAGGACGTACGAAATGGGCGTATACGCTGTCAGAGGCGGCGAAACGGTGAAGTACTTCGTGAAGTCACCGGTCTCGATGGCGGCAGCGGCGGCCGACGAAGTTCCGCCGACGGTCACGAGTTCATATGTGCTCTCTTCCATCAGTTTGGCGTACTTGGCTTTGGCCGTCGCACTCACCGACCCTCCGACGAACTTGCTCACCCCGCTGATCGCGGCCTGGATCTCGGTATGGCTGGCTGTCGACGTCAGCGAGTACATGAGAATTCGTCCGTACGTGATGTTGGAGACGTAGACGGGCAGATTGGTGTCGCTGATCCGCTTGAGTAGCTGCTGTTCTGCAAGTAGTTCGGGCGTGAATTCGGCGCTGAAGAACGCGCCCGGATTCTGCGGTAGGCCGTCGACGTTGGCAGAGAACGCCGTCTCCTTGAAGTACACCGTCACCGTATTCTTCGAGGCGTCATGTGCCATGTCGAGCTTGGACTTGATCGTGGTACTCATGTAGCGAGCGGACAGACCAAGTTGCAGCGCCATCTGACTCGAGTCATAGGTGTTGGTCTGGGTGAAGTACACGTCGGTGGCCGGTTCATAGCCGGATTTCTCTGCAGCCTCGATGACGTCACCAACTGCCGCTGCGATCTTGCCGGGTGTCGGTTGCTCGATGACCCGGCGGATGTCGCTGTCTGAGAAGTTGACGAAGACCGGTAGCGGGGCTCGTTGGCGGATCGGCAACTCCTTGATCGAGCCGACCTCGAAGGCACCGCCCTGGATGAGAACGCCCGGCCACAGGAATTCGCTGCTGAGGTCGAATGTGACAATCTCTTCTGCCGAACTCTTCAAGTCCATGTCTTGGGTTTCGCACACGTAGTTCGTCTCATCGATTGCCTCGATGATGATCTCAGCTGCTCCGTCTGTCTCGTCGTAGTCGTCGGTCCCGTCTTCGGGCCAGTCCGGGAGCTTGTTGAGTTGTATGCCGATGACAGGATCTGGACCCGGTTCGGGCACCAAGTCCATCGCCCGGTGGAGGAACGCTGCCATTTGGGCGCGGGTCACGTAGGAGTTGGGGCAGAAGCGGGTGTTGGCCGGGGGGTTGCAGCCTTTGGTGACGCCCGCGGTGCCGAGGCGGTCGATGTCGTCTTCGAACACGGAGCCGTCGTCGTCGGTGAACAGGTTTCCCTTGCCGGCGTCGTCGTAGCCGAAGGCGCGGACCATGAACGCTGCCATCTGAGCGCGGGTCACGTAGTTGTCGGGGCAGAACCTCGTGTTCGCCGGTGGGTTGCAGCCCTTCGTGACGCCGGCGGCTGCGAGCCGCTCGATGTCGGCTTCGAAAATGGAGCCGTCGTCATCGCTGAACGGATCGATGAGTTGCTTCTCGAGGTCGAGGGCGCGGACCATGAATGCTGCCATCTGGCCTCGCGTCACCCGTGAGTCGGGGCAGAAGCGGTCGTTGACCGGCGGATTGCATCCCTTGGTGATTCCCTCGGATGCGAGCCATTCAATGTCCGATTCGAACACCGAGCCGTCATCGTCGGTGAAGGAACCAGCAGCGCTGGCCACCCCCGTGGTCACACCGGCGATCATGGCGAACACGGCGAGTAGCACGAGGATTCGTGGCGAGTGACGCATGAGCGCAACCTTCCATTTGGGTGGTCTCGCGCCCTCTGTCGACAGCCGAGGGTCGAG
>CAZYLX010000599.1:0-2912 GCA_964648595.1 uncultured Acidimicrobiaceae bacterium | reverse complement strand
GGTGATGATCTGATCGTGTCGGCCGCTCGTCGATGCCCACAGGTCCCGCGCCATATCAGTCGCCATCTGGCAGCAGGCCGAAGGCTGCGGCGGAGGTTGCCCGCGTCGCTGTTTCGCTCGCCGGTCACGTTTTGCGGTTGTGCGCCCGCTGTCGGGAATAGGCATCGAGCAGCAGGTCGAGTGTGAACTCGAAGGAATCGCCGATGTCGCCGTTGCGGTGTTGGTCAACGTGATGCAGCACGTGGGTGTGTCGATCGGGGTCGAGCGTGCTGATCATTTCGGCGATCGCTGCGCCATCGCCGGCGAAGGTCATCGCATGGCGTTGAAGCATGTACCCCACGGTGTGGTTGAAGAACGCGTGGTAGGCCCTGTGCGCGTCGGGCTCGCCCAGCCCTGAGGCCGCGAAGGCTGCGAGCTGCCACTCCATCAAGTCGAACCGGCGTGGACCGGGAATCGACCGTAGCCAGAGCTCGACTGACCAGGGATGGCGTTCGAATAGCGCTTTGAGGTCGAGTGCGTGCTCGCGCAAGGCGGGGCGCCACTCGAAGGTGTCGTCGATGTCTGGCAACTCGAGTTGCTCAATGGAACGTTCGACCATGCCGGTCAGGACGTCAGCCTTGCTCCTCACATGGGTATAGAGCGACATCACCTCGAAACCGAGCTCTGTTGCGAGGTTTCGCATCGAGAGTTTGGCCAGTCCATCACGTTCCGCGACGCGGATTGCGGCGTCGATGATTGCCTCCTTCTTGAGTCTTGGTCGGCGTTTGGTGGTCATGGTTTGAAAAGACTACACGGTTTCCGTATGGTGTACGGATATCTCAGTACACCGTACGGAGCACCCCTTCAAGTTGCCTTCCACGTATCAAGCACGACAGATGAAGGAACCGCCATGAAACCAACGCAAAACAACATGACAGCGATCGTGCAACATGCCTATGGGCTCGACGCGATCGAGATCGGCGAGCGCCCGGTGCCATCTGCGGGGCCGGGACAATTACGGATCAAGGTCGCTGCGAGCGCTGTCAACCCAATGGATTGGCACCTTGCGACTGGATCGCCGAGCATCGTGCGACTCGCCGAGGGATTCCGGCACCCGAAACACGAAATCCCCGGCCGCGAAGCCTGCGGAGTGGTCGACCAGCTCGGGCCTGGCGTCACCGACTTCGAGATTGGCCAGTCAGTATTCGGATGGGTGACCGGTGCGTTCGCCGAGTACGCGATCGCGAAAGTCGACCGCGTGTGGCTCGCTCCGACGGAGATGACCGATCTCGAGTGCGCCGCACTGTCGATTGCCGGCGCGGCTGCGTTACAAGCAATCGAGCTCGGCGATGTCGCAGACAAACGTGTCGTCGTGAACGGCGCTTCCGGAGGGGTCGGTCACTACGCCGTGCAGATCGCCAAGGCACGAGGAGCGCGCTGGGTCGCAGGGGTGTGTTCCAGCAGCAACGAGGATTTCGTGCGTGGACTCGGCGCCGACCAGGCAATCGACTACGGCTCCGAGGACTTCACGTCAGAGCGCTGGGATGTGATCATCGACTGCATCGGAAACCGCGACGACTCCGAGATCCGGCAAGCGCTCGTCGACGACGGCCGATGGGTTGTGGTCGGCGACCACAACAATGATGGATTGCTCGGCCCGCTCCCTCGCCTGGTGGCGAGACTTATGCGCTGGCGCTTCTTCAGGTCGCAGTCGTGTCATTGGTTCGTTCAAGGCGAGGACGTGCGGTACCTCGAAGAACTCGCCGCACTTGTCGACGAAGGCCTAGTCCGCTCACATCTGAGCGAGACCATCACCATGGCTGATGTACGGGCGGGTTACGACCGAATCGAAAGCGGTCGCACCGTCGGCAAGCTCGCCGTCGACGTCGCAGCGGCGCGTGGCGCGGAATCGATTGCAGCGAGCAACGAGGCTCAGGGCCGATCGTGAACGCAACAACCCGAAGAAACGACTCTGTCTCAAGTCCGAACGAGCGAATCGACCGGTTGGAGAAAAGGGCCATACTCTCCGCTTTGTGGATGTTCTACCTCCTGAATTTCATCTTCCGCGACATCCACGAAATTGTGAAAGCAGAGTTCCTCGCAGATGCGCTGAACGGAACCTACAACGGACAGGAAGTCACCGAAGCACTGTTCCTCCTCGGAGGCATCCTGATCGAAATACCGATCTTGATGATGCTGATGACGTGGGTGCTTCCGGTTCGAGCGAACAGGTGGGCAAACGTCGTCATCGCGCCGATGCTCGGGCTACTCGTCATCTTTGGGGCGCCCGGCGACCTCGACGACTACTTCCACGCCATCATGGAGCTCATAGCCCTGGCAATCATCGTCTGGCAAGCGAGGAGCTGGGAGCGATCTCCTGCGCAGGGACAGCCGGTGCTGCGCTGAGACGGCTCAGCAGGACCCGCCGCTTGTACTAACAAGTGTGTCGGAGGGGCGGGTTCAACCCAAAGTACACGCACCCCTTGGAGCACCGAGCTGGTCGCGGCGTGAGCATCTTGGCATCTTCAGAGCCGCCAGATTACGAGCGTCAGGACGTCGCTCCGAAGGCCACGTATGGCTCTAGCACTGTGTCAGCGGGCCAGTCGTGGTGGTCCACAAGGGCCCGACGGGCCGCTTCTGGGTCGGCGGCGGGACGCTCGTGAATCTCGCTGATCCGGAGCTCGCCATCGGTCTCGACCGCCTGGACAACGAACGCCAACGGGACCGTCATGATCGTGAACGGAAGAAACGCAAAGCGGCCCTTCACTTCGAAGAACAGGCACAGAGCATCACCATCGGGGTGAAGCGCCAGATGCATGTTGTGGCGGGCGACTCGTGTGAGCTTGAGCATGCGGGCGAGCTGTTTTCGGACATCAACAGCTGGCACTGCCTTCTCCTCCCCCTCCTTGGTTCGCCAAAGCGGTGCGTGGGCG
>CAZYLX010000598.1:0-2917 GCA_964648595.1 uncultured Acidimicrobiaceae bacterium | reverse complement strand
CCTTGCGGTCGCCGGCGAGATAGAGGTCCTGGATCTTGGCGCACGCATCGGCGTAGCCCATGCGCGAGAAGACGTTGAGGTGGAAGTTGGCCTCCTTGGCTCCCATCCCTCCTGCGTAGAGGGCAAGCATGGGTCTGACGGCGTCTGCCGCTCGTTCGATGTCATCGCCGGGTACGACCGGAACGACGGCGGCGATATCGAAGGTCTCTGGGGTCTGGCGAGCGCCCTCTCGGCTGAAGCCCTCGGCAAGGTTGTCGGCGTACCACTGATTATCTTTTGGAGCGAAGAACAGCGGCAGCCAGCCGTCGGCGATCTCGGCGGTGAGTGCCACGTTCTTCGGTCCCTCCGCTCCCAGGTAGATCGGGATGTCGGTGCGAAGGGGGTGGACCGTCGACTTGAGCGGCTTGCCGAGGTCAGCGCCCCCTTTGAATGGCATGTGGTAATGCTCACCGAAGTACTCGACCGGGACGTCTCTGGCCACGATCCGGCGAATGATCTCCACGTACTCGCGAGTTCTGGCCAGTGGTTTCGGGTACGGCTGGCCGTACCAGCCCTCGACCACCTGTGGTCCAGAGGCCCCGAGACCAAGACGGAATCGGCCGCCGGAGAGGTGATCCATCGTGATCGCGGCCATGGCCATGGCCGCAGGAGTTCGAGCGGAGATCTGACAGATGGACGTGCCCAAACCGATGCGTTCAGTTGCTGCACCCCACCACGCAAGCGGCGTGAGAGCATCCGAGCCGTAGGCCTCGGCGCTCCACATGCTGTCGAATCCGAGTGCTTCTGCCGCTGCGATCTGCTCGACCGCACCGTTGGGTGGACCTGCTGACCAGTAGCCGAGTCCGAGGGCGAGTTTCATGGCAATCCTCCGATGCGATCCTGCGGAGGTGGTGTAGCACCTCTAGCCTGCAAGCTCGGAATCCCGTCAAAACCTGGAGACGCCAGCCGTGGCGACGCACTACAAAACTCTCGGTGTTCGCACCGATGCGTCAGTCGACGAGGTGCGCAAGGCGTATCTCGCTGCCGCCCGTCAGTGGCATCCGGATCGCTTCGCCGGCAGGGCGCCGCTCGAGGCCAAGCAGGCGGAAGATCGAATGCGAAAGCTCAACGCGGCCTGGTCGGTGCTCGGCGACTCGGCCGGTCGCCGGCGCTATGACCTCGAGCTGTCGGCTGCGTCCGGCGGAGCGACCACAGTCGGCGAGGCCGTTCGTAGCGAGGGGGGAGTGACGAGGATCGACCCTCGACTGCTCGATCCTGAGTTCCTGGCGGCGCGACGCCGGATGATGGAGGAGGACATCGAGACCCGCCATTCCAGCATCCTTCGCGTGATCACCGTGCTGGGCTTCTTCGGTCTCCTGGCCGGTATCTTCATCTTCACCGCGTACGCCAACGGATCGTCGGGAACGGCGCCGACGTCGACGGTTCCCGGCCCAGATCTCGGGATCGGTGTCGACGCTGGCGAGTGCGTTCGTCAGATGTCCGGCGGAACCCTGCTTGTCGTGCCCTGTGATGGTGCATCCGATGGTCGAGTGGTCGGCGCTCGACAAATCGACGGCAGCTGTCCTGTGTTCACCGTTCGCGAATTGCTTCTACCGAACGAGCTGGTTGTCTGCCTGGGCCAGTAGGTGTCAACGTTCGGCCTCGTGACCGGACCGCTCTGACCCGAGTGGTCTGGGCGTCTAGGTTGCCGTCATGGACTTTCGCGAGCACCGGCTGGCCGATCTGGCAACCAAGGTCCGTTCCCGCGAGTTGTCGGCCCGAGAGGTGGTGCGATCGGCTCTCGAACGTATCGAGCGCCTCGACCCAGCGCTGAACGCATGGGTCACCGTTGACGGCGATCGTGCGCTGTCAGAGGCGAATTCTGTCGACGAGCGGTTGGTTGCTGGTGAGGGGGTCGGTCCACTCGCCGGGATGCCGATCGGTGTGAAGGATCTCGAGGACGCTGCGGGGTTTCCAACGCGATACGGCTCCGCGTTGTCTGACGACACTCCGGCCATCGGCGACTCCGTACTCGTTGCCCGTCTCCGAGCGGCCGGTTGTGTCGTCCTCGGCAAGACCACGACCCCGGAGTACGGACACAAGGGTGTGACCGAGTCCCCCCTCACCGGAATCACCAGGAATCCCTGGTCGACCGAACGATCGCCGGGCGGGTCCTCTGGCGGATCGGCCGCGGCGATCGCCAGTGGCATGGTGCCCCTGGCCACCGGCTCCGACGGGGGAGGGTCGATCAGGATTCCCGCGAGTCTGTGCGGTTTCTCTGGCCTCAAGACGACGCAGGGTCGCGTTCCCATCGGTGGCCCAACACCTCCCGGATCCGGGTTCCTCACTGTGAAGGGTCCGATGTCGCGGGTGGTGGCTGACACCGCATTTGCACTCGATGTCTGTGTCGGTCCTCATCCGACTGATCCGTTCTCGCTGCCCCGTTCTGGCTCGCCCTGGTTCGAAGCAGCCTTGACCCCGAGGTTGCCGAACCGAGTCGTGTGGTCCCCGACGCTCGGCTTTGCCGACGTCGATCGGGAAGTTGCTGACATCTGCGCCGCCGCCGTTGCTGAGCTCGAATCGGCGGGGGTCGAGGTCGTTGTGCTCGACGATCTCTGGACCGACGATCCCATCATGCCTTGGTACGTCACGTGGGCCAGCTTGCGGGCCCGAGCGCAAGGCCACCTGGTCGATACGCCCGACTGGAAGAAGGTCGACCCAACGCTGAGAGCCCAGATCGAACATGGCTTGACAACCTCAGGGCTCGACATCATCGGAGCCATCGACGCCATCCACGATCTGAACCTCCGGCTGGATCGAGCATTCGAGCAGGCGCCGATCCTGTTGACGCCCATGTGTGCCGGGCAGACTCCAGCCGTCGGCCATGATGGGACGGTGAACGGTGAGGAAGTGCCTGGTTTGGTCTCGTTCTCCTACG
>CAZYLX010000597.1:0-2922 GCA_964648595.1 uncultured Acidimicrobiaceae bacterium | reverse complement strand
CTGGGCACAGGGATTGCAGCCGCTTCAGCGACGTCGGGGTGCGCGGTGACTTCGTTCTCGACCTCGAACGACGAGATGTTCTCCCCACGCCGCCGGATGGCGTCCTTGATTCGGTCGACGAAGTAGAAGTAGCCCTGCTCGTCGTAGCGGAAGCCATCACCAGTATGGAACCACCCGTTGCGCCACGCTGCCGCTGTGGCCTCGGGATTCTTGTAGTAGCCGTGACTCATTGCCCAGGGCCGATCGCTGCGCAGGACCAACTCGCCTGTGTCTCCCGGCGCGACCTCACAGTCGTTGGCATCGACGACCCTCGCCTCGATGCCTGGGCGGACTTTGCCGCAAGTGCCAGGTGCGTTCGGATGGAGGTCTGACACCAGCGGCGACGAAACCTCGGTCATGTTGAAGGTGGTCCACGAATCAAATCCGTAGCGCTCGCAGACCGCGGCTGCTTCCGGATTCCACGGAACGCAGATCGTCTTGCGCAGGCTGTGTTTACGCTCATCTTCGAACGGTGGAACGTTGAGTAGGAACGGGATCATTGCTGCGAGCAGGCATGTCATGGTGATCTCGTGCGTGTGTACGACCGGCCAGAACTCGTCGGTGCGGAAGTGGGTATCGAGGTAGCACGAGCCTCCGTTGGCCAGCGTGAGAATGACGAAAAGCGTGCCGCCGACGTGAAACAGCGGCAGGTTGATGAGAATTCGGTCGCTCCCATCGATGTTCGGATGCGCCTCAGGCCCCATCGAATAGCCCTGTGTATACGAGGAGAGCACGGCCTTGGACGGGCCGGTCGTGCCGGAGGTGAAGATGATGTATTGGGTGTCCCATGGCTCGACGGGGTCGGGCATCTCGGTCAATCCGGTTGCCGGCTCGAGCACTGACGCCGGGTGCTTGGTGAGACCCTCCACCGATGCATCGCCGCCAGTGATGATGATGTCGGACAGGTCAGCGGCGCCGACGTCGGAGAGCCGAGCCGCGAGCTCGGCGTGACAGACGATGAGCGTTGCGTCCGAGAGACCGATGAGGTGCTCGAGCACGCCACCCTTGTAGGCCGTGTTCAACGGCACGTAGATCGCGCCCAAGTAGTTGAGCCCGAACCATGTCAGGATCGCTTCTCGGCCGTTGGGCTGCCACGAAAGCACGTGATCGCCCTTGTTCACACCGAGGTCCTGAAACCCTTTCGCTGCTCGCTGGGTGCGCTCGAGTGCTTCGGCCCACGTCCAGCTTTCACCGTCATGAAACAGCACCGCGAGTTCGTTGGGCTGCTCGGAGGCCCACCGTTCGAGCTGGTAGCCGAGCACACATCGCTCGTGCGCCGGGATGCGGGAATCGAATACCATCGGGTCTCCTCGTAGCTCTCGAGCAGCACGTTATCAATCGATGCTTCTGAGGGCAGGAGATCGTGTGGTCGCGGCTCGGTCGTCGTTGATGAGGTCGGTCGAGCAGTCCCGGGCCTCGAGGTCTTGCTGCCTCGACTGCCGTAGAGCTCGAAGTATTTCCTGGTAACAGCTTTCGCCCCGTTCCCGGCAGAAATGGCCTGCGTCGGGTACCAGCCACCCTTGCCCGGCCGCAAGCCGATCTCTCCTCACTTGGGACACAGACGAGTCGACAATGAGCATGGACCCGATGTTGCTAGGAGGCTCCGATGGCCGTTCAGAGTACTGAGGCAAGTGCTCCTGCAGGGGAGGAATCGAAGTGGCCGTTGGCAAGGCTCTTCCAGTGGCTGGCAACCGCTGTGGTCGTGATGATCGCTGAGATCGCGTTCTTCGCTGGGCACCTCGGCGTCAGCTATCTGCTCGATGCGGCCGCTGTCGTCGTCTTCTTCGGAATCCGCCGAGCGCGCCAACAAATCGGCTGATCAGGTCTTTCGTTCGCTGGCCGTTCGGCAGTTGAGTGACGAGCTGGACGGACACGCTGGGACACGAGCCGCGCGTCGGTCATGCAGGGCGACGAGGAAGAAAGCGCCCAGGGATGTTGCCGATAGCGGCAGGGGCAATACCCCACGCGAGCGCGTCGGAACATCCGGCGCCGGTGCCCTGGAATCCTGTGGCAGGAGCGAGACACTTCAGATTCCTTGATGTGTCTGCGACAGAATCAAGCGTCGATGGTCCGGTAGGCGGAGGGTGGTGAGGCTGCTTCCCGACCCTTGATGAGGAGCCAGAGCATGAGGACTACTTCGCCGATGAAGGTGAATGTGGTGATGTCGGCGGAATACGTGTCGCTAGCGAGCATGCCGACGCTGTCGATCACGTAGCCGATACCGGTGACGGCGACGAATACGGCAACCCAGTTCGGGACTCGAACGCTTTTCCATGCCAACCAGGCGATGAGGAGGAGGTGCGCCCCAAACAGAACCAGTCCCGTGTTCCAGGTGTCTTGGAATGTCTCGATGCTGTGGAGCGCGTCGGCGTCAGTGTTGGCGCTGAGGGCGCCGGCGAGTTGGACAGTGGCAACGGCGAGGAATGCGCCGTAGACGGTTCTGACCAACGCGGCGGCTGTTGAAGTCCTTGGGCTGGTGGGTCGAAAGAAGACATGGAGTGCCCATGCGACGATGACGTCGAGAACGACGACCAACCCGAACCCGACGACACCGAGTCCGAATGTTGTTTTGGACTCGGTGAGATTGTTGCTAGTTGCAGCGGCGTCGCCGTCAACGAGAACGGCTTCTACCGCCCCGAAGTTCGCGAGGCCAGCGATGATCGCCATGGCAAGGAGGCCGAACCCGGCAACGAGCGCTGCTCGTTCGGTCTCTGATCGGGGGGTTGGTCTCTCTGGCGTGGCGGATGTCGTGTGTGTGGTTTGGTGGCGTTGTTCGGTCGTGAGTGCTTGGTTGTTCATGGCTGATCTCTCGCTAGGTGGATGGCCAGAGGGGTGCGTCTCCTGGCACGAACAGCATCGTGGGGGCTGGGATGAGTACGCCTC
>CAZYLX010000596.1:0-2928 GCA_964648595.1 uncultured Acidimicrobiaceae bacterium | reverse complement strand
AATTTGTCTGGTACTTTGGCCAGCAGGGGGGTGTCGGTGGGGCCGGGACAGACGACGTTTGCCGTCACACCCTTGCGTGCCATCTCACGGGCAATGGTCTTGGTGAACGAGATGACGCCTCCCTTCGCCCCGGAGTAGACGGCCTCCAGGGACGATCCGACCCGAGCGGCGTCGGAGCTGATATTGATGATGCGGCCCCACCCACCGTCGACCATCGACGGCAGGCAAGCATGGACTGTGCGCAACATCCCCTTGAAGTTGATGTCGATCACCTTGTCCCAGAAGGCCTCGTCAGTGTCCAGGAAAGGCATCAAGACATCCCACCCGGCACAGTTGACCAACACCTCGATGGGGCCGAACTCGTCAACGACGTGAAGGCAGCCCTGCTGGACAGATTCCGTTGAGGTGACGTCCATCGACACGGCCAGCGCCCGACCTCCGGCATCGGCGACCAGGTGCGCTGTCTCTGCTGCTCCTTCGGAGTTCAGGTCGGCGACAGCAACCTGTCGACCGTCAGCGGCGAGTCCCAGACAAATCGCCCGACCGATCCCACTCCCACCACCGGTCACCAACACCACGCGATCGGCGTTCATGACGGACTGCCGATGGCGGATCCAGATCTGACGGCTGTTGCGATCTCACCCCATTTCCCGAGCGCGGTCGCATCGCTCCGCATCTGGTGTTCGCCCAAATACATCACGGTGCGACTCGCCGTTCCCTCGTACCGCTCCAGCAGCGCATCCGCCATGTCGTCCCAAGATGCAACCAGAGCGAAGTGGTCGAGCATCTCATCGGCGATCTGCTCCGCCATGCCGGTGAAGTCTCCGGCCTTCATCTTCTCGCGCACTCGGGCGGTCGTACCCTCGAACCCCAGATCATCGAACTGAAACGCATAGTTGGGTGTGCTGCCATAGAACGCAATCTGCTGCTTTGCCCGGGCGACGTATGGCGCACGTTCTTCTGGCGTGTCCCCAGGACAGGCGAACACGGGAACGATCAGGTCGACATCGCTCGGCGATCGGCCAGATCGCTCGGCTCCCTTTTCGACATCCGGGAGCAGACGGTGCTCGATGTAGTGCATCGAGTGAAGTGGGTGGACGTGGACGCCGTCGGCGACCTCACCGGCGACACGGGTCATGATCGGGCCGACCGCCGAGATGTCGACCTTCATCGCATGATCGTGCGGTGTCGGTGCCCACTCGTTCGGCAACAGGTTCAGCTGGTAGAACTCGCCGTCATGTGAAAGCCGCTCCTCTCGAGCGAACGCTCGGAAACACGCTTTCACCGCCAACACGTAGTCCCGCATTCGGGCGGCCGGCCGATCGAACTCGGCTCCGTACCGTCGAGTCACGTGAGCCTTGACCTGGCTTCCCAAGCCGAGCCGAAAACGGCCGTCGGTGTTGCCTGCGAGCTCGTGAGCGACCGCAGCCGACACCATCGGGCTGCGGGGGAATGCAACAGCGATGCCAGTAGTGAAATACAGACTGGGTGCGGCCGTAGCTGCCGCAGCGATCTGCATCCATGGGACCTGGCTGGTCTCGGTGTAGAGCATTCCGCTGAACCCAGCACTCTCGAGCTTTCTTGCGAGGTCGGCGGCTTCGGCCCAGGTCGATGACCCGGTCATCAGATCGATGTCCATCGCCGGACACTACGGCATCTCGCCCCGCTGTGAAATCCGTCGAGCCAGCGCCGGGCGCCGACCAGCACGTCGATTCGAGCACGGCCCGAGCGTCCCCTAGCTTGGTTCCCGTGACCACCGCGACCGCTGAATCGTCAACAGAATCGACGCCTACTCTCGATCACGAGGTGATCGTGATCGGTGCTGGCGTCTGTGGGATCTACCAGCTCTACCGGCTCCTCGAACTCGACATCGATGTGACGGTTCTCGAAGCCGGTTCGGGGCCCGGCGGCACGTGGTTCTGGAATCGATACCCCGGCGCCCGGTTCGATTCCGAGAGCTGGACCTATGGCTACTCATTCTCGAAAGAACTACTCGAAGAGTGGAGCTGGAGCGAGCACTTCGCTGCGCAACCAGAAACGCTCCGCTATCTCGAGCATGTCGTTGAACGATTCGATCTCGCCAAGCACATGCAGTTCGGCTGCGTGGTCGAACGAGCGGTCTTCGATGAAGCTTCGGACTCGTGGACCGTCGCCCTCGCCGATGGTCGCTCGCTCACATGCCGCTTCCTCCTGACGGCACTCGGCCTGCTGTCGGCCCCCGCCTTGCCCCGTATCGAAGGCGTCGACTCGTTCCGGGGCGAATCGTTCCACACCTTCCACTGGCCGACAGAGCCCCTCGATCTCTCGGACAAACGTGTCGCCGTCGTCGGAACGGGCGCCACCGCGGTGCAGGTGATCGCCCAGATCGCGGATCACGTCGGCGACCTGACGGTCTTTCAACGCCACCCGAACTGGTGCGCTCCTCTCAACAACTCACCGATCACCGACGAGGAACAGGAACACATCAAGGCGACCTACGACGAGATCTTCGAGAAGTGCGCAACGACGCCAGGAGGCTTCATCCACGGTCCGCAAGAACGTCGGATGGCCGAGACGACGCCCGAGGAGCGCAGGACGCTGTGGGAAGAGCTGTACGCCTCTCCCGGCTTCGGTATCTGGCTCGGCAACTTCCGCGAGACGCTCATGGACGAGGAAGCAAACGCCGAGATCACCGAGTTCATCGCCGACAAGATCCGGCAACGAGTCGATGATCCCCTGATCGCAGACAAGCTCATTCCGAAGGACCACGGCTTCGGCACCCATCGAGTACCGATGGAGACCAACTACTACGAGGCATACAACAGACCAAACGTGCACCTGGTCGATTTGCTCGAAACTCCAATCGAGCGCATCACAGAACAGGGCATCCAAACCATTGCCGCCGACTACGAGTTCGACGTCATCGTCTACGCCACTGGCTTCGACGCA
>CAZYLX010000595.1:0-2934 GCA_964648595.1 uncultured Acidimicrobiaceae bacterium | reverse complement strand
ACTCGAGGTCACGCTGCTCCTCGGATGCGGCCACGTCGCGGCGGTCGAGTTGTCGTGGTTCTCGGCGCAACTGCTGCACTTTTCGTCGGGGCATGCGGTGGGTCGGGCGAGGGCGCCACTGATGGCATCAAGGATGCGAGAACGCCCGAGCAGATCGCATCGGTCCTCAGCGTGACGGCCGACGACCTCGGCGATTCCTGGGAAGAGAACAGGCGGGAATCTGTCGAGAGCTCTGAGCTTCTACCCCAATGTCACCTTGGCACCGAGGTCGACGCGGAGGTCCGGTCAGTCGAATTCGAGAACGACGAACAAGAGCTCGGCGCACTCCAGGTCGTTGGCGTGTTCGAATCATCGGCCGAGGCCGATGCCTACCTCGATCTGTGGCGAGACGACCCCTACACGTGTATTGACGACAACGTGGTCGTGACCGAGGTGGACTTCGAACTCGGCGGCGCTGACGAGGCGGTTCGTCTCACGATCGGATTCAGCGACGCCCCGCAGACGATACGGCAAGAGGTCTTCGTGGTTCGCTACGGCGGCACGGTTGTTGTCGCAGCGGCGACGAGCGACGCAGACGCTGACCCGAGCACCAGTGAGGCACTCCTCCAGCGCCTCACCGGCCAACAATAGGGCGCAGTCGAGCCGGTCAACGTTTCAGAATGGACGGTGAGGTGTGGATTCTCAGAGATTGGCGATTGCGTCGACGAGAGCATCGATCTCGGTCGTGGTGTTGTAGTAGTGGATCGATGCCCGGACGACCTTGTCGAGATGTCGTTGCGGGAAGTCGAGACGAGCGGAGGTCTGCGATGAGACCGAGACGTTGATCGACATTGCTCGCAGAGCGCGGCGGAGATCGGATGAATCATGGCCCTCGACCGCGAAGGTCACGATGGCAGACTTGTTGTTTCCCTTGTCGTGGGTGGTGACGTCTGGCAGATCTTCGAGGCGGCTGCGCAGGCGGGTCGAGAGCCCTACGTTTCGTGCCGCGATCTCGTCGATCCCGATCGCCGCTGCGTACTCGAGCGCTGCCGCTAGCCCGATCTTGCCGGCGAAGAAGACTTCATACGGTTCGAACCTTCGAGCGGATGGCAGCGGCGTGATGGTCATCGGTGCTTCCCACGTTGCCCCCTGCATGTCGACACCGGCGGGGTTGCTCATCTGGTCGAGTGCGACGTCGTTTGCCCAGACCATCCCGGTTCCCCGCGGGCCTCGAAGAAACTTTCGCCCCGTGAACGACATGATGTCGCAGCCGATCTCGGTGACGTTGACCGGTATCTGCCCAACCGACTGACACGCATCGAGTTGATACAGAATCGGCGTGTCTCGAAGGATGGCTCCGACACGCTCGGCGGGGTTGATCAGCCCTCCCTGTGTCGGGACGTGGGTCAACGACACCAGCCGAGTTCGCTCGTCGAGCATCGACTCCAGCGCCGCGATATCAACCTGGCCGTCTTCGTCGTCGGGAACTACCAGGATTTCGACGCCCTGCATCTCCCGAGCGCGGAGGAGGCCGCCCATGTTGCTCGGGTACTCGGCCCGGGTGGTCAAGACACGATCGCCCGGTTGGAACCGGAGCGCAGAGAAGGCAGCATTCCAACCACGGGTCGCCGACTCGACGAACGCCCAGTTGGTTGGTGTGCCACCGAACAACTCCGAGGCGCGGCTGTAAACGGCTTGCAGTGCCTCGGCCCGATCTTCAGCAATCTCGTAGCCGCCGACCACTGCCTCCGCCCGTAGGTACTCGACGACACAGTCGAGCACCGGTGAAGGAGGCAGACTCGCGCCCGCACTGTTGAGATGAACGACTGAGCCGCAACCCGGAGTTTCGGCTCGCACCGACTCGATATCTATAGGCATCGACTGACGGTACTTGCTCGCTTGAGTGTGGTTGTTCTCTCATCGGAGCTGGTCGTCGGTCGTTGCACTCGCCGCGTGAACGCCCTTGCTCGCGAACCGAGAAGGTCAGGGTTCGAGGACCGATCCGTTGAGCTCGACCACGACGTCGTCGCGCATGCAGACAGCAATGGTGTGGTCGTCGTCCCAGGGGACCTGGAAGCCGAACTCGATCGTTGGCAACCCATCAAGGTTGATGACGGCGACAAAGGACGGCTGCGGTATCTCGTCGACAACAACGCCGGCGTCGGCCGCGTGTTCGCGAAGCGCCGCGTCGATCAACGGGCGCCACCCCTCGACGCGTTCCACGATTGTGGTCGCCAGCGCCAGGCCATCAGGATCCGGCCCGTTGCGTTTCCCCATGATCGACAGCCGAACGATCGCTCCAGAAGACAGCGGAACGTGCCCGCGCCAAGCACCGCGTGAACGCGTCAGGCAACCGAGTTCGTCGTGCTGCAGTGTGCGCGGTCCTCGAAACATGCACCCCTATCGGACCATCGGCGCAGCGCCTGAGCCTTGCCGGATCGAGACTGGCAACCCGAACCGGTCAGCAAGGATTCGTGAGCGCTGGGCACTCGGCCACGACCTGGCAGCCACACGCCCTCATCTCGGTGAGCAGCTCGATCATCGTGGCGAGTTCGACTTGTCGAGCGCCAAGAGCCGCGAGCTTGTCATCGACGATCTGACGTGACTCTCCTGAGGTGTCGTCGAGGATGTCTCGGATCTCGGCCAGGCTGAACCCGAACCGCTGGGCACGACGGACGAAGTTGACCAGACCAACAGCGTCAGCAGAGAAGCGGCGCTTGCCGCCCACACGCATCGCCGGTGCAATCACGCCCACCTCGTCGTAGTGCCGCAACGCGGAAACGGCGACCCCTGTCGCGGCAGCGAGCTCCCCGATCGGTAGGAGAACCGGTGTGGTCACGACAGCGAGATTCCTGCCAAGGCGGAGATGACCGGCAACGCCTCTGGGTTCTCACTCGAGATATCGAGGGTCAGCACGTCGTCATCCACCGACGTGATGATGGTCAGAAACGCACA
>CAZYLX010000594.1:0-2939 GCA_964648595.1 uncultured Acidimicrobiaceae bacterium | reverse complement strand
TGATCGACGAGGCGTCGATTGATCTCCTCGGGAACGTTGGAGTCGAACGACCGGTTGCCGGCTTCCATGTGATAGGTCGGAACCCCCATACGACGGGAAATGAGAGCGCAGATACTGCTGTTCGTATCACCGAGGACGAGCAACGCATCCGGCCGTTCCTTGGCAATGAGGTCTTCCACACCGGTGACCACACCGGCGAACACCGAGCCCAAGGAAGACGTGTCAACGGCAAGGAAGTAGTCAGGATCGCGGATCCCCAGATCTTGGAAGAACACCCCGTTGAGTTCGAAATCGTAGTTCTGCCCTGTGTGAACAAGTACGTGGGAACAGCAGGTATCGAGAAGCTTGATCACCTCGGAAAGGCGGATCAGTTCCGGGCGCGTGCCGACAACGGTCATGACCTTGGTCATTGCTCGACCTCGCCCTCGAGTTGACGGTGGTCTGTCCGTGGATTTCCGATGGCGTATCTCGAGTCGGTCGGATAGAGATCGGGATGCTCACGAATCCAATCCCTCAACTCGATGAGCATGCGTCGGTAACCCGCTTCTCCGACATGGAAATCCAACGCGTGTCTCGTATCGACCAGCGTCTTGTTCACCGTCACAGAAGCGTCGGGCACCAAGAAAAGATCGCCGCGACCAAACACGTCAGCGATCTCCGTCAGAAGAGCGAACTTCGAGATGGAATAATCCGGAACGAGATGGTAAATACCGTGAAGCTCCGTTTCGATGATCCGGTCGATGGCCTTGCTCAGCTCGAGCGTGGTGATTCCATTCCAAATCGCATTGACATAGCCGTTCACCGAGCCTGACTCTCCAAGGAACCAGTGCATCAGGCCTGAGCCTTGTGCACGAATCTCCGGTCCGATGATCGACATCCTCAGTGTCAAGTCTTTGTCGTTTTCGATCTCACCGAGACCTTTCGAGCGATCGTAGAAACTCTGCCCATCGCGTCTCCTCGTCTCGGCATACGGCGCGCCGTCGCCTTCGAAAACACAGTCGGTGCTCAGATGGATCAATCGGGTGTTCCGCGTTGAGAGGAAGTCCGCCAACTTGTGCGGCAAGAAGGAGTTGACAAGCACGGCCGTGCTTGGTGTTTGCTGGCTCCCCTCAACGAGCATGCCGACACAGTTGACGACGACGTCGAAACCCCCTCGTGAGATGTAGTCACAGAGCTCGTCGAAGGCGAGGACGTCGAGGCTGACAGTTTCGATGCCGCGGGCGTGCCCCCTCGCCAATCCCACAACCGGGTGGCCCTGCTCGCTGAGGTAGCTGCTCACGACGTGCCCGGCCATGCCGGTCGCCCCCAGGACGAGAATTTTCCTGGCGGCTGGTCTGGTCACTGCGTCGGGCATCAGCGTGACCTCCACCGTTCGAGGTCTCGTTGGATCTCCGGAAGACCAAGGAGGAGTTCCATCGTCCCCTCGACGTCGAGCCGCTCGGTGTTGTGAGAGTGGTAGTCGGAGGTGCTCCCGAGATCGACGACGTCGCCTTCGCTGAAGTAGCTGTCGTAGTTCAGACCGCGGTTGTCCATTCGGAGCCGCCAATAGTCACCGAGGTCTTCGGCGTGCCGCAGCTCTTCCTGCGTTGCCAAGGTCTCGAAAAGCTTTTCGCCGTGGCGGACGCCGATCTCGGTGATCGGGTTGTCCGCTTCGAATATCTGACGAGTCGCAAGCGCAAGATCGCTCATCGTCGATGCGGGTGCTTTGCGGATGAAGGTATCCCCTGGTTCTGCGTGCACGAATGCATACTCGACCAGCTGCACGGCAACCTCGAGAGGGAGCAGGAATCTCGTCATCGCGGGATCGGTGACGGTCAATGGGGCACCGTCACGGATCTGCTGAACGAAGAGCGGGATGACCGAGCCTCGCGAATACATCACGTTCCCATATCGCACCGAGCACACCGTCGTCTCGCTGGTCGAACTGCGAGCCGACGCCTGGGCCACCTTCTCCATCAAGGCCTTCGACATGCCCATGGCATTGATCGGCATCACGGCCTTGTCGGTGCTGAGGCACACGACCGTGTCGACGCCATGGTCTTGGGCCGAGTCGATGACATTGGCCGACCCCATCACGTTGGTCATCACCGCCTGAATCGGAAAGAACTCGCATGAGGGGACTTGCTTCAATGCAGCGGCGTGAAAGACCAGATCAATGCCTTGCATTGCATGGTCAACGCTCCGACGATCCCGAACATCGCCAACGTGGAACTCGAGTCGTGCATCCGAGAAGTCGAGGCGCATGTGGTGCTGCTTCGCCTCATCACGGCTCAGGATCCGGATGCTCGCGCACTCACCGTCTAGGAGTCGTCGGGTCATCTTGTTACCGAAAGAGCCAGTGCCGCCGGTGATCAGCACATGCTTGTCGGAGATGGACGAGGAAACGGTCACGAATTCATGCCTTCCGAGGGGACTGCTTCGGACCATGACCGTAGCGGTCCGCACAACCTGTAGTGAGCCTTCGCTGCGAGTGACGTGACCGATCAGAAGGAGGACCCAAGGCGACTAGGCTCGCGCCTCCAACCATGGGCAACGCTTCGCAAACCTCCTCAGTCAGCGAACACGGCGACGGGCGCGTCGCCGGTCCTGGATCGACCAGAAGCCGGGCCGCCGCCGCTCTATCGTCGACCGATGCAGTCGCTGCGGGTGTTGTCGCGATCTTCGCCTTCCTCTTGGTCACGTGGTTCATCGCTCAGTACTCGACGATCGGCCCGATCGACGAGCTCCAGCACCTCGACTACGCCGAGAAGATCTCGAGGGGTGACTTCGTTGAAGTCGGCGACAAGTTCGGAGAAGTAGCGATGCGCGAGCAGGCTTGCCGCGGCATCGACTCACCGGGCTTCATCTCTCCGAGCTGCGACGCCCCGACACTTCGACCAGAGCAATTCCAGGAGGCGGGCTTCAACCTCGAAAGCGTGATCGGTGACTTCTACGGAGAC
>CAZYLX010000593.1:0-2962 GCA_964648595.1 uncultured Acidimicrobiaceae bacterium | reverse complement strand
GTCGTCGCGGAGATCGAGGTAGCCGGTTGCCTCGATGGCATCGAGCGGAGGAAGTTGCTCGTCGTCGCGATCGCGGCCGCGTCCCCGACGACGCCGGCGACGGTTGGAGCCGTCACCTTCGTCTGCATTCTTGTCGGCGCTGTTGCCGGCGTTGTTCGCTCCGTTGTTGCCGCCGTTGCTGTCCTTTGCACTCTTGTCGGAGCTACTGCTTTCCGAATTCGATCGGTCGTCAGCACCGGGCCGACTGTCAGCACCGGGCCGACTGTCAGCACTGGGCCGACCGTCAGCATTGGGCCGACTGTCAGCACTGGACCGGCTGTCACTTTCTGATCGGCCCTGCTTGCCTCCCTGGTCGGTCCGTTGCCCACGACCAGCCTGTGGCTGCTTTTGGACCTCGGTCTCCCACTCGGCTGGCGGTTCGGCGGCGCGTTTGCCTCGTCGGCCGGGACGATTCCCACGCTCGCCGCCCGATTCGCTACTCGCCTTGCTCGATCCGCCAGCAGTCTTGCTGCGCGGCGCCCCGGAGCCTCCATCACTCGATGGGTCAACGGCGGATGCCGTTGTCGCAGTTTCATCCGGCTTCGCATCGCTGCCGGCAACCTCGTCGGTCGACAGAGCGTCTGCCTCCGCCTGCGGCGAGTCATCGGCCGCATCGCTGCCGGCGGACGAGTCCGCTGCTGCAACGGCGCCGGACAGCTCGAGCACAGACTCGATCAGATCGGCTTTGGTCGCTCGGCTCGCCGGTTTCCCGCCCAGCGCAATCACGATCGTCTGCAGTTCGGACTTGTCCTTCTTCTGCAGGTCGACGCGCTCGACAGTCAAGTTGTCGCTCACAACACACTCCTCAGGGGTGAGCACCGGCAACGCCGGTTCTACTGGCGCTGTTGTTTGTCAGCGCCTCATGGCGTGGGCCTCCGATTGTTCAAACCGAAACCCATGAGCTGGAGCACCGGCAGAGATGTCCGGGCGATCCGCTGTCGGAGAGGCTACCGACTGCTGTGGTTTCCTCCACTTGTCGCCTGGAACGCAGCCATCGCGGCGCTCACGGTCGGCAGATCGTTCGACAACTCGACCATGTGCTCTTGCCGTTCGAAGAGCTCAGAGAGGAACCCGGGGAGCTGGGGACGGACACCGGTCGCCTGCTCAACGGCATCAGGGAACTTTGCCGGGTCTGCGGTACCGAGGGTCACCATCGGCACACCGGTCGTTGCGTGGTCGCGAGCCGCTTTCGTTCCGATGGCGGTGTGGGGGTCGATGAGAAGCCCAAGCTCGTCATGGATGCGTTCGATTTCTGCCAGCGTGTCTTCATCACCGACGCGTGCAGCGTCGAATTCGGCTGCGATCGCCACCTGCCAGGCCGAGGGAACGGCGACCTCGCCAGTGGCCCTGAACTCAGCGAGAAGGGAGGTCACGGCATCTCCATCGCGATCGCTGGCTTCCCACAAAAGACGCTCGAAGTTCGACGAGACCTGGATGTCCATGCTCGGGCTGAGCGATGGCACGACCTCGCGGGCGGTCAGGGAGCCGGTCTCGAAGTAGCGGGTCAGGACATCGTTGCGGTTGCTGGCAACGACGAGGCGGTCGATGGGCACGCCCATCTGCTTGGCGTACCAACCGCTGAGCACATTGCCGAAGTTGCCGGTCGGGACAGAGAAGCTGATCGGATCGCGCATCGCGTTGAGTCGCAAGGATGCGACGACGTAGTAGACGATCTGAGCCATCACCCGACCCCAGTTGATCGAGTTGACCGCGGCCAGTCGGAGCCCGGCCCGGAGTTCAGGGTCGTTGAACGCCGCCTTCACCAGATCTTGACAATCGTCGAATGTCCCCGCGATCGCCACGTTCATGACGTTCGGGGCATCGACGGTGGTCATCTGCTTGCGTTGCACATCGCTGACCCGACCCAACGGGTGCAACACGGTGATGGCGAGGTGGTCGCGATTGGCAAGCGCCTCGATGGCTGCCGACCCCGTGTCGCCCGACGTTGCCGCGAACACCATTGCCTTTTCGCCTCGGTTGCCGAGCTCGTGTTCGAGCAGGCGTCCTACCAACTGCAACGCGACATCCTTGAACGCCAGGGTCGGCCCCTTCGAGAGATCGAGCAGATACTGCCCGCTCCCTAGTTCGACGAGAGGCGTGACATCGGGATTCCGAAAAGGTCGGTACGCGTCGATCACCATCGTGTGGAAGATCTCACGGTCGATCGAACCCTCGACGAAGGGCCACATCACGGCTTCGGCGATCTCGGCGTAGCTCATCGATGGATCGAGATCGGGAAGCACAGGAATCGATGCTGGGCAGTAGAGGCCGCCATCGGTCGCCAACCCAGCCAGCAGCACATCGGCAAAACCAAGGACCGGCGCCGCGCCACGAGTCGATTCGTAGGAGATCATCGGCTCAGCTCACGACCCGCATCACACTGCGAACGCCGGCGACAACGTCGAGCTGGCGAAGGTCGTGGAGCGTGGCCTGCAGATCTCGTTCAACGGCGCGGTGGGTCACGAAGACGAGCCGAGCCTCCTCGCCGAGGCCTTCCTGTTCCATCGATCGGATCGACACGCCGTGCTCGCCGAAGACACCAGAGACCGTCGAGAGCACGCCGGGCGAGTCCACGACCTCGAGATTGACGTAGTAGGCGCTCTCGAGATCGTCGATGGCGCGGATCGCGGCAACGCTCTTGCTGTTAGCGCCGGGAACGCTGCGATGAGTGGACCGTGATTGGTTGAGTGCGGCGTCGATCACGTCGCCGAGTACCGCTGACGCTGTTGGCCGGCCGCCTGCTCCTCGCCCGTAGAACATCAACTCGCCGGCATCGGCGCCTTCGACGAACACAGCGTTGAAGCTGCCGCGAACCGAAGCCAAGGGGTGATCACCAGGCACCATCGCCGGGTGAACTCGCACCCCGATCTCACGCTCGTCTCCATCATCGAAGACCTCGGCAATGGCGAGCAGCTTGATCTGG
>CAZYLX010000592.1:0-2965 GCA_964648595.1 uncultured Acidimicrobiaceae bacterium | reverse complement strand
ATCGTTGACTGCAGCGCTGTTCGACCCGGCCAGGGCCCTCGGCCCGGCACCGAGAGCGATGGCCTCGAGCGGCTCGTCTGGCTGGTCGACAGCCGCCGATTCGATCCACCGGGCCAGCCAACCATCGGCGCTCTCATCACTTGTGCCCCGCCACCAGAGATCACGGCTCTCGAAGTGGGATCGGGTCTGGTCATCGAAACCGACACCGGCCACCAGGGCCAGCGAACCGTCGTCCCAATGTGGGAGCAGCGGAGACAGCGACGGGTGGAGACCGAGATCGGTTCGGCCGGTGAGAGGGAGAACGTCGCTCTCAGCAATAGCAACCGATGGGCGAGCCTCGCGGTAGCGCCCGTCGAATGGGACGACCGTGTTGAGCGGATCGTTGCCTCCGAGGAGCTGGACCAGAACCAAGACTCGATCGTTGTCGGCGATCGAACTGGCAGGCGGGGGCAGGGACAACGTCGAGGGAGTGGCGGCGGGCGAGGTCGTCGTCGGGATCGAGGCCGCTTGGTCCTCGCGGCAACCGGCCGCGATCCACATTGCGCTCGCTCCCCCAATGGTCAGGAAGCGGCGTCTGGTGACGTCTCGGCGCCTCGGGGTACTCATCCGATCACCAGATCTGGACTTGAAAGGGCAAGAGCAAGGAGCGAGCGACCCGAGACATCAGCGTTGAAGAGCGCGTCGGCCGTGGCAGTACTGAATCCCTCCGGTCGACCAAGGGCACGGGCCAGCTGGTCGAGGTCACCGGTCGAGGCCGCCGCCATTGGGGCGCTCAGCTCGGCTGCCGCGTCAGCGAGCACACGTGAAGCCTCGAGCCGGGCGACCGTTGCCGACGACGTCAGCCAAGCGTCGCCGTTTGGCCAGCCGGCCACGTTCGGTGGCACGAGTGGGACTTGGCCGGCCGATCGGAGCAGGCCGGCCATGGCCCGGAGACCGAGTGTGGTCTCGGTGGCTCGCATCGCACCGACCAGCCACGGAACAGGAGTGAGTACGATCGGTTCGTATTCGCCGGCGAGACCGCGTTCGACAAGTCGGCGGACCAGCGGCCCGATCGTGAGTCCGTCGGCAGCGAAGGCTGCTGTCTCGGCTGCGGCCGCACTCGGTGCGACGCCGGAGCCGAGCACGACCTCGGCCAACGCTTCCACGATGAAGGGTGCGCAAGCCTCGTGAGCGACGACTGCTTCGATGACGGCGTCGACGTTGCGCACTCCCTCCTTCCCGAGGAACGATTGCGGGCTGTCGTCATGCCGCCGGGGCACGAAGATGGACTCCTCGGATTGACGACGAGCAGTCCAACCCGTGAGTGCTCGTGCCGCAGCTTGCACGTCGGCCTCGGTGTAGTTGCCGACACCAAGGGTGAAGAGCTCGAGGAGTTCCCTCCCGTAGTTCTCGTTCGGGTTGCGACCGGTGCTGGTACCCCCGTCGAGGTAGCGAAGCATGGCGGGATCGATCGAGATTGCTTGCAGAAGCGGTTGCAGGGGCCCGGCGCCGAGCTCTCGGAAGAGGCGAATCTGGTTGACCATTCTGCGAGGCGAGCGCACCTTGGCAAACGAGGAAACGAGATGGCCATGCCAATACCAGGCCAACCATTCCATCGTCGGGCGTGAGGCTGTGCGGAAGCGATCGAGCCAAGCCGCGATCGACGGCGCAACGTCCCGGGGCGATTCGAGGATCAGGGGAACGTCGATACCGGCCCAAGGGTCACCGTCGTCGGCAAGGCCCTGCCCTTCAGGGTCAAAGAGCTCGTCGAGGAAGAGTGCGATGCCGACATCGGCCGCCCGTTCCAGGTCGGCCACGGTGGCCCCGAATCCGACGCGACGAAGGACCCAAGCGGCAGCAATCTCGGCCTCGGCGCCTGCTTCCGCATCGAGGCTCAGCTCGAGGTTGTTTTGTTTTGTCCCAGCCATGAACGTCGCCATGACCAGACAATCGGCGGTGAATGTTAGGAATCGATGATGACGAGATGAGCGTGACAAAACAGCATGGGTGACCGACCCAGACGAATGGTGGCATGGATCCACCAGAGGCTCTGTGCTACAACGGCGATCGCTATCGACCTCCGATGGCCGCGGGTTGCCGTTTGGCGGGTCGCACAGGATTGCCCGATGTGGCCGCTGCCCGCTCGACCGATCCGAAGTTGGGTGTAGTCGAACGCAGCCATCTCTGCCCGGACCGGCAGGACACAGAACAAGGGAGACATCATCATGTGGTACGGCTTTGGGATCATCGGATTCATCATCTGGGTCTTGATCGCGTTCTGGCCGGCCCGGGTGGCAGGCCGGAAAGGCCACAGCTTCCTCGGTTTCTACATCTTCAGCATCTTCTTCTTCCCGGCGGCGCTGATCACGGCGTACGTCGTTCGAGACCGACGTGTCCTGAGATGACCGGAGCCCGGCCGGAATAGGCCACGGTGATGGCGATCGCCTTGTTGGCCATCATCGCCACAGCCGTGGCGACCCCAAGAATCGTCCGCTTGGATCCCCGCATTTGCACACCCCACCTCGCGAAGTCTGAGAGCACCATCACGGAACGACGTTTGCGTCATCACCTGAGGTAGTGCGGTTGGACCTACTCTGTGCCAGCTTGATGCGTCTTGATGCGTCTTGATGTGCCGGCACCCGGCCAGCCCCGAGCCATCACGATGGAGCTGACATGAGCGCTATCTTCGACACCCTGGACGATGCGGACGCGACGGTGGCGATCTCGGGCCGGCAACTGTTGTTCATCGGCATGGTCACCAACGTGCTCGTGAACATCGTTGTGCTGAACCTATTTGTCGAATTGTCCGACAAGGTGATCATCGACAGCTTCACGATCTCGGTGTTCACCGCAGTACTCCTGTCCTCCCTGCTCTGGCTCATCACTCGCATCGAAGAACACGTGCACCACTACTTCTTCGACGAGCACGAAGGAACCGGTTCCCGAATCCTCGGAGTCGCCGCCATCTGGGCGATCCTGTTCGGAA
>CAZYLX010000591.1:0-2971 GCA_964648595.1 uncultured Acidimicrobiaceae bacterium | reverse complement strand
GGTTCTGCCGCGACGTTCACGTTCCGGCTGCGGCGGGACGAGCTGGAGGTCGCCGAAGATCGGATCGACCTCGCAGTAATCGGCCACGTCGTATCCGAAGTCGTCCATCGGTGACGGGTAAAACGGTGTGATCCACACCATGTCGATCCCGAGGGCCTCGAGGTGATCCAGCCGATCGATCACACCCCAGAGATCCCCGATCCCGTCGCCGTTCCCATCCGCAAACGAGCGAAGATAGAGGCAATAGCCGATCGCATCCCGCCACCAGGGCTTCGTCGATCCAGTCCGAGCCCGCGGTGCGGCATCGAGGCCTCTCGATGTTGCGGGAATGGAGCCCATATCGCAGGCTCCCTCAGACCCTCCGCCCGCAGTAGAGACCAACGACCCTCCCATCTAACGGCAGTGAGCGCAGTCGATGGTACGCCCTGATCTCCCAGCCATCTCTGGCGTGCGTATTCAATAGCTCTACCCGCGTGCTCGAGCGTTCAAACGATGTAGTGGATCGTGTCGAAGTGCGCTCGGTGCTCGGTGGCGGCGGGCGCCAATGAAGATGGGTTGTCGGCCGTGAGTGCCCGGGCGACGAGCCCGGCCAGTTCCGGCATGTCGTTGCGGGTGGCTCCCCATCGCACCAACTCGTTCGTTCCCAGGCGCAGGCCGTCGTCGAGACCCGACGGCAAGCCGATGGCCGAACTCAAGATGTTCGCCTGGCGTAGGTGCTGAGCGGTGCGGTGGCCGCCTCCGAGCTTGCGGCAGTCGAGAGCGAAGGCATGGGATCGGGTCGGCGCACCACCGGCGTGGTGCACGGCGACGCCGAGCTCGCTGAGAGCCGCTGCCAGCTCCGTTGCGCTGGCCGTCATCTCGGCGGCGTACGCCTGGCCGTGGGTGCGCCAGTCGAGAAGGGTCAGGGCGAGCGCAGCGGTCTTCCCCGCATCGAAGTTCGCGGTGAGTCCCGGGTACGCGATGGCATCGACCTGCTCCGCGATCTTGGGATCGTTGGTCAGCAGGAGCCCGGCCGGTGGGCCGGCGAGGCTTTTGTACGTGCTCATCGTCACCACATGGGCGCCCCGCGCGAGAGGATCCGGCCACGCTTTCCCAGCGATCGGACCCGACAGGTGGGCCGCATCGAACAGGACCTTCGCGCCGACTGAATCGGCGACCGCTCGGATGCCAGCGACATCGTGGTACACCAGATTGAGACTCGACCCGATCGAGATGACCTTGGGTCTGACCCGTCCAGCCAGCTCGGCCAGCGCAGTCACGTCGACCGTGTAGTTCTCGGTATCGATCGGTGCTTCGTGGATCTCGAGTCCATACAGCCCCGCTGCGCCCGCTCGATGATGGGTCACATGCCCCGCGATGCTGGCCGGCGGCACGATGATCGCGTCGCCCGGGGAACAACAGGCCATGAAAGCGTAGAGGTTGGCGATGGCGCCCGAAGGGACGCGAACCTCGGCGAACCGAGCCTCGAAGACCTCCGCGGCGAGTTCGGCAGCGATGACCTCGATCTGTTCGATGGCTTCCAAGCCCATCTCGTACTTGGCGCCCGGATGGCCGAGCGACGGACGGGTGCCCAGGCCTGACGCAGCGGCAGCCACAGCGGCTGGGCTCATCGTGTTTGTTGCCGGATTGAGATTCACGCACTCGACGTCATGGATGTGGTCGCCCAGGGAGACGAGTTCGCTCAGACGGGAGGCGAGCTCGGTCGGCGTTGCCGAACTGCTGGCCGATGCAATGGACTGGATGAAGGTCTCGGACGGAGCAGGGACCCACGACCGGACAGCGAGAGCAGGGGAGGAGTCGACCATCGAGACATGGTGCCACCGAATCCGACGTCGACTGTTCGCAGCCAACGTGATGAGGCTGCCAAAGCAATCCGCCTTGCCAGTCATGCTCCAAGAACTCGAGACGGGTGCCCGGGTTGGATAGTCCTCTGGGTACGCCGCTCCGGCATCGCTTGGTGCGGCTCAGCCCTCCTCGAAGGCGAACACCCGCTTCCAGTCGGACCGCATGCTCACCACGCTCCAACCGTGCTCGTCGGCCGTTCGAAGGGCCTGCTCGGCGCCTGCGTCATAGGCGAACTCACGCTCGCCATCGTCGTGGTGCAGCAGCAGTTGAAGAGCGGGACCATCCTTGCCGCCCGTGAACTGAAGCATCGGGATATCGCCGTTGGCGTTTCCCGCGGCCAGGATCGGGCGACGGCCGGTGCGATCCCAGATGAGGATCGGCTTGGTCGGACCGTCGTCCAGGAACTCAAGGGTGGCGCGGCGCATGATGTGGCCGCCATCGTCGTCGATTGCGAAGCTCATGGCCGGGGCGCTGCCGATCACCCGCTCTGGAGGAATCTTGTACACCCGATCGGTGATGGGTCGCATGAAGTCGCGGCCGCCGCCCGACACGATGTAGTTGGTGAAGCCGTTGGCCGCGAGGTAGTCGAGGAGCTCGATCATCGGCACGTAAGCGGTGTCGAGATACGAGCAGCTGTAGGTGGGGTGACGTTCGCGCTGGAAGTACTCGTCAGCCAGGGCCGAGAAGGCATCGACCGAGATGTCGGAGAACGACGTCGCAACAGCTGCCAAGAGCGCTCCAACGTCCTCGTCATCACCGTTGTAGTGCTTGACCATCGCCGCGTCGAGCCATGCGAGGTCACCTTCGTAGGCCATCTTCCAGGGTTGGATGTCGCGCAGACTCGGGTCGGCGTCGGCGGCAGACGCCAACTGTTGGATGATGAAGCCCCCTTGCACGAACGGGCGCTCGCACCAGAGGGTGCCGTCGTTGTCGAAGGTGGCGATTCGTTCTTCCGACGGCACGAATCGCTCGCTGCTCGGATCGGTCACATCGGCCACGAAGTCGATGATCGACCGGCGAGCAGGTCCGTCGTGCCACGACCGCAGTTCCATGTTCACCCAAAACAGGCTAAGGACTTCAGCGGATAGGCAGAGCACGAAGTGCAAAAGCCCGCTGAATCCAAGGA
>CAZYLX010000590.1:0-2974 GCA_964648595.1 uncultured Acidimicrobiaceae bacterium | reverse complement strand
GACCGTCGCGCTCTGCAGGTGATCGAGGCCATCGAGCTCTCGTGGCCTCTCTGGGCCCGGCCCAGCTTCGAGCACGAGTACCGGCAGGCCGGCATCAGCAAGTGTGCGGGCGGCGACGCACCCGGCGACGCCGGCTCCGATGACGATCGCCGGCTGGTGCATGCTTCGGTCTATCTGGTGATCACGGTTAGCGGCGTGAACCGAAGCTCGCACGCCTCCGAGATCGCTGCGCCCAAACGAAGCAAACCACGATCCGACCAGCGGGACCCGACCATCTGGACACCGAGCGGAAGTCCATTGAAGGGACCAAGCGGCATTGCAAGGGAGGCATCGTCGCGAGCCCAGCCCAGAACAAGAGATCGTGATACGCCCGATCGGGATCGGGATCGGGATCGGGACCTCGGTCGACCCTGACCGTCCGATCGCTGTACGGGCGGTCGGTGTCGTGCAGGAACGCCTGGGTCTGACTGACCGGCATGAGAACGACGTCGACCTTTGCGAACAGCTCGTTCCACGCGACCTGAGCCTTCGCTCGACGCTCGTTGGCCGAAAGCCACGCCGAGTGAGGCGCCAAACTGTTCCTGGCATTTCTGGCAGCGAACGTCGACGGGTCCCCTGCATCCAGGGGACCGTCGATGGCCTCCGCAATCCCGGCGAGTCGTTCCTTGGTCCGTTCAGGGAGTCGGGCCGCCATGACGGGCGCGAGCAAACGGGCATAGATGTCATGGAGGTCGGCAGACTCGAGCGCCGGCCGAGCCGATTCGTCGACCGACGCGCCGGCTGACTCGAGCTTCTGAGCGAACGCTTCGATCGTCGAATGCGTCACCGAGTCGACAGGCGAGACAGTTTCATCCAGCCAGAGCCCGACTCGGAGGTCCTCGAGATCGATCGGCCCGGCGTCCTCCAGCTTCGCGTCGGGAACATCGGCCTGGCCGCCGAGCCGCATCCCGCCGAAGCGAATTGAGGCATCGAGCAGCAGTTCGAGATCGCCGACGGACCGAGCGAGGGGCCCCATCACGTTGAGGTCGAGCGAGCTGATGTCGCCGGGTGGGCGGGGGATGTGGCCATGCGAAGAAATGACACCCCAGGACGGCTTGAGACCGTAGACACCGTTGTAGGTCTGATGATCGCCGGCGTAGAGCGGCACGTTGGTCTTGCCGAAGATCACGGCCCCAGCGGCCCGTAGCCCGGCAACCACATCAGCATCTGTCGCGGGAACGTGGTCGGCTAGCGCAGGTGCACCGGCAACCGTGAAGCAACCCTCGGTTTCGTAGGAGTCCTTGACGGTGAGCGCGACTCCGGTGCGTCGAGTCGAAGAGCCTCAAGCCCTACCTCTGGGGATTCCGCGACCTCGCCGTGCTTGCCGAGGCACTTGCTGGCGAGATCGCTGGCGAGATCATGCTGACTGCCAAGCCGAAGCGGGTCACCGTGACGCTCACACAACGCCCGCGTGGCGGGATCGAAGTCAAGGCCGTCAGCGAACTGTGAGCTCGATGGCCGGCCCGGAGCTGGTGGCCAGCGCAGCTATTGCTTGATGTAGGGCTGTCCGTCCGCAGCTGGGGGTCGACTTCGACCGACCACACCGGCAACCACGATGATCGTGACGATGTAGGGAAGCATCGAGAGAAACTCAGACGGAATGGGCGTGCCGAGGATTCCCAGCTTCTGTTGAAGAGCGCGGGCGAAACCGAAGATCAGCCCTGCGCCAAGCGCCCCGAGGGGCATCCAGCGGCCGAAGATCATTGCTGCAAGGCCGATGAAGCCAATACCTGCCGTGAGGTTCTCCTCGAATCGTGACACCTGCGAGAGCGTCAGGAATGCGCCGCCAAATCCTGCGATGCAACCTCCCATGATGACGTTGCGATACCTCGTCTTGAAGACATCGATGCCCACAGTGTCGGCTGCCTTCGGGTGCTCGCCCACAGACCGCGAGCGAAGGCCCCAGCGGGTGTAGAACAAGCCGAGGTGGATAGCGATAACGAGGACGAACGTCGCATACACGAACATGTTCTGGTCGAAGAACATCGGGCCGATCACAGGGATGTCGCCGAGGAACGGGATCTTGACTGAAGAGAACCGGCCCGGCGAGTTCAGTCCGGGCTCAACCGACAACACCCGGCGGGCAAGGAACGACGTGAGCCCGAGTGCGAAGATGTTGATCACGACTCCGGCAATGATCTGATCGATGTGGTACCGGATCGCGAGCACAGCGAGCACAGCTCCGAGGAGGGCTCCTGTCAGCACTGCTGCGATCAGGCCAATCCAGATGTTGAAGCCTGAACCAACGATGGTCCCGACGAATGCGGAGGTGAGCAATTGTCCTTCGATCGCGATGTTGATCACCGCTACCCGTTCGCACATGAGACCGGAGAGCGCTCCGAGAGTCACCGGGACCGAGAGGACGACGGTCGACACGAGCATGCCGACCAGGCTGAAGGACTGGCCAGCCGATGCCCACGTGAGGAAGGCAAAGGAGGTCAGCGCCAAGCTGATTGCAAGCGCGACGTTTGTCCATCGAAGGTGCGTGCGCCGGAGCACGATCCCACCCAGGAAGGCGATGATCCCAGCGATGATGAAGGACAGCAAGCGGGAGTTGACCTCCCACTTGATGTCTTGATACTTGGCTCCGGGGAGTGACAGGTTGAACGTCGAGACTTCGCCGCTGGTGACACCGAGCGCAAAAACCCAGAGCACAAAGCCACTGAGCACAACCAACAAGATCCCGATCGTCTTCGCACGACGTTGCTCCGGCGTCGCACGACGAAGCGTCGGTGTCGATGAATCTGCAACGGCCTCGACAGTCATGAGCCCCACCCCGTCGAGACGCTCTTCGCTACGCCCGCATCGACGCCCTTGATCCGATACACGGCTTTGACCAACTCGGGGGCGGCGATGAAGACGATGATGAGCGCTTGGAGGACGAGGACGAGGTCGATGGGAATGCCGGCTGCTCCTTGTATCTGTATGCCCCCGG
>CAZYLX010000589.1:0-2976 GCA_964648595.1 uncultured Acidimicrobiaceae bacterium | reverse complement strand
CGGCTTCAGCTTCAACCACGGCCTCGACGACGGCTTCAGCTTCAAACACGGCCTCGACGACGGTTTCAGCTTCAACCACGGCCTCGGCATCAGCAGCAACCTTGGCAGCAGCGACGCGTGCTTCACGCTCGGCGGCGGCAGCTGCGGCTGCATTGCGGGCCGCAGCCTGCTGCGCCGCGATCTCGGCTTCCTGCTCGGGTGAACGCTCGGCTGGTGCCGACGGGGCGCCAGTCTTGTGGGCGTTCATGAGCTTGCCCTCGGCGACAGCCTCTGCGATGACGCGAGTCATGAGGTCGGCCGAGCGAATGGCATCGTCGTTTCCGGGGATCGGGAACGTGATGAGATCAGGATCGCAGTTGGTGTCGACAACGGCAACGATCGGAATACCGAGCTTGCGAGCTTCGGTGACCGCGATGTGCTCCTTGATGGTGTCCATCACGAAGACAACCGACGGCTGCTTGCCCATGGTCTTGATACCGCCGATGTTGCGGTCGAGCTTGTCGAGCTCGCGGGTGTAGCGAAGCGCCTCTTTCTTCGGCATCTCTTCGAAATCACCGGCGGCGCGCATGCGCTCATACTCGACGAGCTTGCTCACACGCTTCGAGATCGTTTGGTAGTTGGTGAGCATGCCACCCAGCCAACGCTGGTCGACGTAGGGCATGCCGACCGACTCGGCGTAGCGCCGGATGGGCTCCTGCGCCTGCTTCTTCGTTCCGACGAAGAGCACAGTGCCGCCATCGGCGACCGTGTCTCGCACGAACGTGTAGGCCTTCTCGATCCGGCTCAAAGACTCGACGAGATCGAGGATGTAGATGCCGCTCCGCTCGCCGTGGATGAAGCGCTGCATCTTCGGGTTCCAGCGGCGGGTCTGGCGTCCGAAATGGACGCCCGCATCGAGCAATTGCTTCATGGTGACGACTGCAGCCACTTTTGATTCCTTCGGTTGTACGGCACGTGGGGCACTACCGCAGTAGTGACCGTGGAAATCCCACAGGCCGGATTGGTAAACGATCGACTCGGTCGAGGCGACCGGTGAAGTGTACGGGCTCGATTCGTGAAACCCGATGTGGCCTCAGCTGGCCAGCAGGTCGTGGTGTTGTTGGTTCGAGCGAACATGGTCGGCGGCAAACGGGCAGAGCGGAACGATTCGCCTCCCGCTCGAGCGAAGCAAACCCAGCAGCCCATCCATGAGGAACGCCGCGTTGCCGTTCCCGCGATGTTGGGGCTTGGTCTCTACGTGAGGGACAACAACCGACCCATCGGGCTGGCTGGAGTAGCTGGCGAAGCTCAGTACCTCGCCGGCGATCCACAGTTCGAATCGAGCGGCGTCGACATTCTCGACCACCCCATCGGTCGACTCCGGTTGGTGCATCGTGGAGGTCATGGGTTCGCCAACGCCACGACCGAAGGAATCATTCCCCGGCTCGAGGCCGGTCAAGCGGAAAGGCCGCCGTCGATAACGAGCTCGGTGCCGGTGATGTAGCTGGAGTCCTCGCTGGCGAGGAAGAGCACACCGTTTGCGACATCGAGGGGGCTTCCCAGCCGTCCGCCAGGAACCGACGCTGCGGCCAACGCCGAGGGATCGATTTCGTGCGACCCATCCTCTTGGAATTCCGGGTTCAACTTGGTCCAGATCGGTGTATCGATGACACCGGGATGGACAGAGTTCACTCGCACCGGCCATTGATTGTTTGCACATTCCAGGGCCACGCCCTTGGTGAACAGCCGCACACCACCCTTGGTTGCGTTGTAGGCAGCGAGGTTTGCCGACCCTTTGAGGCCGGCGACCGACGACATGTTGATGATCGATCCTGAATCCGAATCTCGCATGGCAGGGATCGTGTGTTTGACGCCCAGGAAGACACCGTCGAGGTTGATGGCTTGCTGACGCTGCCAGTCGATGAGCGCCATGTCCAAGATGCTTCCACCGATACCGATTCCCGCGTTGTTCACGAGGACGTGAAGCCCACCGTGATTCGAGACGACGGCGGCAACGACATCGCGCCATGCCTGCTCCTCGGTGACGTCATGCCGCAGGAACTCGGCCTGTCCACCGCGCTCGCGGATCGCTTCCACCGTCTTGGCGCCGAGGTCGTCCTGGATGTCGGTGACCACCACCGTGGCGCCCTCTTCGGCAAGCCGCATGGCACAGCTGCGTCCGATGCCTGATGCACCACCGGTGACAATCGCGATCTTGCCCGCAACTCGGCCGGCACCACTCGCACTCGACATGTTGACTCCTCGATCGAAGTGGCCCGGACAGGCCCCGAGCAGCAGTATCGCGACGGTTGCCGGCCCGAGCGAAACGGTAGTGGCTCGAACACCTGAGGCGGAACGATTCAGAACACCCAACGAGCCAGCCCGGCGAGCAGGGTGACACCATCTTCGAAGGCGGAGATCGCACGCCCCTCGATGGCCGCTCCAAGCACGCTGGCCAAGCCAACACAACGAGGGGCCAGGCCGGCCAACGCAAGCTCCATCTCGCGCTGCACTTCTGGCATCGACGGGAGTTCGCCGTGCACCGTGCCCGCCTCGAGCGGTGAGGTCGGGACGACGACATTCGTGACCCCACTCCACATGGCCTTGTCGCCGGGAACGACCAGGTCGGTCGCTCCCGCCACCGCAACGACCGTCACACCTTCGGGTGGAGGCAGAGGATCGACCACGTCTCCCCCGCCGGCTTCTGCGATGTCGATCACCGAATCAGCGACACGGAACTCTGCGCTCTCACCGATCAGCGGATCGAGGTACGCCGCAGCACCACCGCTGCCGGCAGTCACGAGCGCCGTTGTTGCAAGATCAGCCCCGCCGTGCGGCGAACCGATCGTCAGCACGACGTCAACTGGCCCAGCCGAGCTGCGGTCGGCAAGGATCTCGAGCGCCCGGCGGGTGACCACGCCGCCGAGGCTGTGGGCTGCAACGTCGATCGGTTGGCCGGGACGCGCCGCCGACACGTCTTCGATCAGATCTGCGAGC
>CAZYLX010000588.1:0-2976 GCA_964648595.1 uncultured Acidimicrobiaceae bacterium | reverse complement strand
CAGATGAGCGACCGCCATCGTGAGGTTCCGCGCCGTCGGCAAGTGGAGATACTCGTTCGGGCCGTGCGCATTCGCGTCCGGGCCGAGCACGCCGGTGATGACGAACTGGGCGTCGGGGAACTTCTCACCCAACATTCCCATGAACGGGATCGACCCGCCCTCGCCGAAACTGCGAGCCGTCTGGCCGAACGAGGCGAGCGAAGCACTATCGAGAGCGTCAGCCAGCCAGGGCGCGGTCGCAGGAGCGTTCCACCCAGCGGCGCCGTCAACGTCGGTGAACGACACTCGTGCGCCGTAGGGCGGATCAGTCGTCAGAGCGTCCGTGATGGCCGCGACCGCTGCGCCTGAGTCGGCCGTCGGGGGCAGGCGGAACGAGAGTTTCAAGGTGGTCGATGGTCGCAGCACGTTGCCTGCCCTCGAAGCCGGCGGCAGGCCTTCCGCACCAACCACACTCAATGTGCCTCGCCAGGTACGAGACAGCAGCTGTTCAGCAGGGTCGTCGCTCGTCGGCCCCGCACCATCAACGAACGGATAGTGGTCGGCAATTGGCCCGATCTCAGCTCCTGTTGCCTGCGCCTCGGCGACGCGGCCGGCGGGAATCTCGGTTCGGAGTTCGGGAAGCAGAAGCTCACCGGTGATGGAGTCCTCGACTCGGTCAAGCAGCTGGCGAGCGATGCGAAACGACGACGGCACCATTCCCGAAGCATCGCCGGAGTGCAGTCCCTCGGTCACGATGTCGACGGTCAGTCGGCCGACGACAACGCCGCGCAGCGAGGTCGTCACCCACATGCGCTCGTAGTCGATGCAACCTGAGTCAAGGCAGACCACGAGGCTCGGTGTCCCGATCCGATCGGTCAACGCATCGATGTAGGCCGGGAGATCGGGTGAACCCGATTCCTCGCTCGCCTCGATCAACACGATGCAACGGGTGTGGGACCCGCCCGCAGCGTGAACAGCCTCGATGGCGGCCAGGCTGGCGAAGGCCGCGTAGCCGTCGTCGGCGCCACCACGTCCGTAGAGCCGATCGCCGTCTTGAACCGGCGTCCAGGGCCCGAGGCCATCGCGCCACCCTTCCATCTCGGGTTGCTTGTCGAGATGGCCGTAGAGCAGGACCGTGTCATCGGCAAGCACGGTGTCATCAGCAAGCACGGTGTCATCAGCAAGCACGGTGTCATCAGCAAGCACGGTGTCATCGGCGCTCGCTCCGGCTGTAGCCGGAATCTCGATGATGATCATGGGGGTCCGCTCTGGGAGCTCCATCACCTCGAGCGTCATGCCCGGAATCGGCCGATCTCGGCACCATCCGGCGATGAGTTCCACCGCCTCTGCCATGTGGCCGTTCTCTCGCCACTGAGGGTCGAAGTCGAGAGAGACGTTCGGAATGGCGATGTACTCGTGCAGGACAGGCACGATTCCGTCCCACGCGGTATTCGCATGGTCAGTGACCGTCGTGGCGTCGAGAGCTGTCATGGCGCAAACGCTACTGCTCGCCAGGCCGTGCTCGCGAAGCCACACCCAGCTTCAGCTTGCGTCGATCGCCGATTCGTCGTCGTCCATGTCGGCCGCCACTGGTTCGGCAACAGGCTCGGCTGCGGCTGCGTCATCGGGATCTACGTCGTACGCAGCAACCTCTTCCTCGGTCGATCGACGCTGCACGGCCAAGAACCAGAGCCCTCCGACGATCACGGCCGCTCCGCTGACCCAGTGGTTCACCCTGATCCCGGCAATCTCGGAGGCTTCGTCAGTCCGCATGCCCTCGACGATGAATCGGGCGACGCCGTACATCGTGATCCACAGTGGGAGAATCGCGCCGGGCTTGAGCCACTTCTTCTTGTCGGCGAAAATCAGCGAGCCAGCGATCAACAGGTTGAGCAGCGCCTCGTACAGGAATGTCGGGTGAAACGTGGTGAAGCCCTCGAACTCGGCGCTGGGATTGTCGATCTCGACAGCCCATGGAACGTCGGTCGGTCGGCCGTAGATCTCCTGGTTGAACCAGTTTCCGAGCCGGCCGATGGCCTGGGCAACCGGGATACCGGGGATGACCGCATCGGCCAGGGCGGTCACGTTCCATCCATTCCTTCGAGCAACCCAGACACCGACAGCCACACCGAGGAGGAGGCCACCAGGAATGCCGAGCCCGCCTTCCCAGATCTTGACGGAATCGAACCAACGACCCTGGTAGCGACGCCAGTCGGTCATCACGTGGTAGATGCGCGAGCCGATCAGGCCGGCCGGCACTGCCCACTTTGCGAGCTCGATGATGTCGTCGGCATCACCGCCTCGAGCAACCCAGCGGGCCCGTCCGATCTCGACGGCTGCCAGGACACCCAATGCGATGGTCAGCCCGTAGAACCGGAAGGTCAGCGGTCCAAGGTCGAACGAGTTGCTCGACGGGGAGGGGATGGAAGCAACAACAGCGGGCAGGTGCACGGAGAAGAAACTAGCGCCAGCGGCCATTTCTTCCCGGCCGGCCCAACCTGGGGCTGAGAAGGTCGAAACTGAGGGTGACGAACCCGGGGTTTGCCTGCGTCAGCGGAGTTGGTCGGGGGTGAGGGCGAAGAGATCAGCAGCGCCGGCCCGAACTGCGCCCAGCAGCCCATTGGCCGTCGGCAGGATCTGCTCGCCGAAGAAGACCGACGACACCAGCTTCGCTTCGTAGAACTCGGCGTCGGCCGCATTCCCGTCCGCACCGTTGGCCGCCTTCGCTGATGCGTTCAACCCCGACTTGGCCATGTAGCCACCACAAACAACCGTGCCCAACAGCCGTAGATACGGCGCCGATCCGGCCAGCGCATCGTTCGGATCATCCAGCTCGAGCAACCATTCCGTCGCTCGGCGCGCCGTTTCGCATGCCTCGGTCAGGTTGGTCCCGAACAGGCGAGTTCTCTCGTTCTTCCCGAGCTCGATCGCCACCTCCTCGAACGATTCGAGCAGATCGAAAATGACCCCGCCACCACGCATCGAGAGCTTGCGGCT
>CAZYLX010000587.1:0-2977 GCA_964648595.1 uncultured Acidimicrobiaceae bacterium | reverse complement strand
CCGACCAGTGAAAAGCCGATTTCCGCTTTCTGATATATATCGTTTGAGCCCACTTTGGCGTTCACTGATTTAGCTATTGGTGAATGTTATGATAAAGGTTGTTATACGGATGTAGCTAAACGAGATAGCAGGATAAAAAAGGTTGCCCTTAAGCATAAGCACAGTTCTGTGTTAGAGTTTACAAGCTTCATTTTTGAAATCACGGCGTCAAGATCGGTGTGCCTGAGGTGAAACGCAGTCTCGTGGCTGCCGCCGGGGCTCTCTGGCGACTGCCTCGGGCGGTTGGTCCGGCGAGAGCGGCCGAGATGGCTTTGACCGGTGATCCGATCACGGCAGAAGAAGCCCTCGCCGCTGGGCTGATCAACGCAGTCGTTCCGGCCGGTGAGGTGATGGACGCCGCACGAGCTCTGGCAGCCAGAGTGACCGTCAATGCCCCGCTCGCCGTGCAGGCGAGTCGCACCGTTTTGACCAAGGCGTTCGAATCGACAGAAGAGGAGCTCTACCGAGCCAGCAATCGGGCGATTGCCTCGCTGATGGACACCGAGGACTTCGCAGAGGGGCCCCGAGCATTCATTGAGAAGCGTCCACCGGTCTGGAAGGGACGCTGATGACTCCCCATGCTTTCGACTCGTCGCTGACAGCCATCCTCGAACCGGAGTGGTGGCGCTCGAACCCACAGGACTCCTACCGTCGTCTGCTCGCCCATCCGGGACTCTGGCGAGATGAGGCCAGCGGGATCTGGGCGGTGGCCCGCCACGCCGACATCCTGACGGTCGAGCGCGATGCGGCAACGTTCGGGAGCCGAGCCGGCGACGACGGGCAGTATCGACTCCAGCCGAGCGAGTTCGAAGCGACCATGATCTCCAAGAACGACCCGGAGCATCTCGAACAACGCCGTCTGATCAACCGTCGCTTCACGCCGGGCGCCATGCGTTCACACATCGACCACTTCGAGGCCCTCATCGCCGACCTGGTCGATCGCGCCGTCGAGGAGCAAGCATCGCGGGGCTCTGTCGAGGTCGTCGACGCGCTCGCTGCGCAACTTCCTTGTCGCGTCACTGCTGAACTTCTCGGATTCGGAACCGAGCGATGGCGTGAGGTGAAGAGTTGGTCGGAACGACAGATGCGCATCGATCGCCGCTTTGACGAGCCGGAGATCTACCAGGACCTTCACGACAGCATCCACGAGTGGGCCGCAGTGATGGCGGAGCTTCTCCCCCAGCGCGCAGTTGAGCCCCAGGACGATCTGTTCAGCGATTGGCTACGAGCCGGTATGGATCCGGGAACCATGGTGCAGGAGACCGGTCTGATGATCGCCGGAGGAGCCGAGACCACCCGTACGGTCATCGCCCACGGACTCCGGACCTTCTGCGACCACCAGGATGCTTGGGACGATCTCGCCGAACATCCAGAAGCGGTCGACGCTGCAATCGAGGAACTGATCCGCTGGGTCACCCCGCTGAACAACATGTTCCGCACGGCCAGCGTCGACACCGAGGTGGCTCGGACGAAGATCGCAGTCGGCGATCGGCTCGCCCTCATCTACCCGGCGGCCAATCGTGATCCAGCGGTGTTCGACGATCCTGACACGTTCGACATCGCTCGCTCGCCGAATCACCACGTGGCTTTCGGCCACGGCACCCACTTCTGTCTCGGTGCGAACATGGCTCGGGCGGAATTGCGGCTGCTCTTCCGCGAGTTGAGCAAGCGACTGACGAACCTGCACGTGGTCTCCGAGCCCGATGTGGAGCCCAACATCTTCGCCCGAGCGGTCAAGAGCTTCGAGATCGGCTTCACCGTCCGCTGACCCCTCCCACTCCTACCCCGTCCGTTCTGTCCCGGATAACTCTCAGTTCCGAGATTTGTCCGGGACAGAACGGAGGATTCGACGGCGCGGCGGGCTGTTTGGGAGACTGCGACATCTCAACACGGGGGTTGTCACCATGGCCGAAGCACTGATCATTGATGCCTGTCGTACGCCGCGCGGCATCGGCAAACAAGGCAAGGGTTCTCTCGCCCACATGCACCCGCAGCATCTTGGTGCCACCGTGCTGAAGGCACTTGTCGACCGAAACGACTTCGACACGGCGGAGGTCGACGACATCATCTGGGGCACGAGCGCTCAGGTTGCCGAGCAAGGCGGAGACATCGGTCGAATGTCGGCTCTCGACGCCGGTTATGACGTCAAGGCCAGTGGGGTCACGCTCGACCGCTTCTGCGGCTCGGGCATCAGCAGTGTCAACTTCGGGGCCAACGCGGTGATGGCCGGCATGGAGGATCTCGTGATCGCGGGCGGCACCGAGATGATGTCGCTGCCCAAGACGGGAGCGCTCCCCATCGGCGCCAAGAACGAACACCTCCGTGACATCCATCCCCAGCCCAACCAAGGCGTTGCCGCCGACGCCGTCGCGACGCTCGAGCGCATCCCTCGCACTGCACTCGATGCTCATGCTGCCGAATCACAGGCTCGGGCCGAGATCGCCATCAAAGAAGGTCGCTTCGATCGCAGCCTGATTCCGGTCTACAACCGTGACGGCTCGCTGGCGCTCGATCGCGAAGAGTTTCCACGGCCCGGGACCACAGCGGAGAAGCTTGCCGGCCTTCCCGCTGTCTTCGGAGTGGTCGCCGACTACCGCCACGACGAGAACACCCCGACCTTCCGAGAGCTCGTCGCTCAGAAGTATCCCGACTTGGAGATCGAGCACGTCCACCACGCAGGCAACTCGTCGGGCGTTGTCGACGGCGCCGCGGCGATCCTGATGGCGAGCGCCGAATATGCCAAGGCTCATGGCATGAAGGCTCGGGCTCGGATCGTTGCCAATGCCAACATGGGCGACGATCCAACGCTCATGTTGAACGCCCCGGTCCCAGCGGCCCGCAAGGTCCTGGCCAAGGCGGGACTCAGTGTCGACGACATCGACATCTGGGAGATCAACGAGGCCTTCGCCGTTGTCTCGGAGAAGTTCATGCGCGATCT
>CAZYLX010000586.1:0-2979 GCA_964648595.1 uncultured Acidimicrobiaceae bacterium | reverse complement strand
ACCCGGCGTGGCAGAGAGCTCGCAACATCGATGTCGTGGGTGATTACGACGATGGTGCTCCCGCCGGCATTGAGATCACGGAGCAGACCCATGACCGCTTCGCTCGATGCAGTGTCGAGATTGCCCGTCGGTTCGTCGGCGAGGACGATCGACGGCTCGTTCACAATGGCTCGAGCGATGGCTACTCGTTGCCGCTCGCCGCCCGACAGCTGATTGGGAACATGGCCCAGACGGTGCCCGAGTCCGACCGTTTCCAACGCCGCGGCCGCCCGTAACCGCCGCGTTCGCTGGGCGACACCGCTGTAGACAAGACCGTTGGCAACGTTGTCGACGGCTGTCGTCCCGTCGAGCAGGAAGAACGACTGGAACACAAATCCGATCAGGTGGGACCGCACCGCCGAAAGTCGACGCTCAGAGAACTCGGATACCTCCCGCCCGTCGATCCGAACCGAACCACTGGTCGGGCGATCGAGGGTCCCCATCACATTCAGCATCGTTGACTTCCCCGAGCCTGACGGCCCAACGATGGCGACCAGTTCGCCGTGAGCGATCTGCATCGACACGCCGTCGAGCGCTCGTACCGGCGGCGCACCGTGGTACTCCTTCACCACGTCGACCAGCTCGAGCGCAGGGGCGGTTGTGAGGTCGCCGCTCACTGGGGAACGACCACGAGATCACCGGGACGAACGTCTCCGACCGTGAGCTCGACCAAACCGTCGTCGAACGCTCCGATCTCGATTCCGACCAGTCGGGCCGTTCCGTTGTCATTCGCCACTTCTACGGCAAATCCGCCCTCGCTGAGGGCGACCAAGGCCCGCGTCGGAACGACGATTGCACCGAGAACTTCTTCCCCAATGGTCCTGACCGTCACCGGCCCTTCGAGGAGACCCATGGTGTCGCCGCTCAGCTCGACGGAGACATCGATCGTCGAGCCGTTCTGATCGGTGGTGAGCTCGGTTCCGATCGAACGAACGAACCCATCACGCTCGGACTCGTCGGCCAACACCACCGTGACCGAGTCGTCGACAGCCCACTCGTCGCTGTCAGACACCGCGACCGCGACAGTAACCACCAACTCGGACTGCGGGGCGAGGGTCACGAGTAGCCCGCTTGCTGATGCGCCGACGGCCGGGACATCGAGGGTGACAACAGGGCCAGCAAGCATGATCGCGTCGCTCGCTTCGACGATCCCGGTCGCCTCGACGCCGAGGGCTTCCTGCCAACGCTGCACCATCAGTTCTGTGTTGTAGGTGAATGTGGTGTCGATGGTCACCGTCGCGTCCGGGTCGAATCCCAGAGCGACGAGGTTCGATTCCAGCTCGAACACGTCGGGGCCCTCGATGTCTTGCTCCATCGAGCGATAGAAGGGCACCTCGCCGTAGAAGACCACTTGTGGCCGGGCGTCGACTTCGACGATGGCGTCGCCCCGCTCGAGCAGCGTGCCGGGCTCGACCACCGCCGTCACCGTCCCGCTGACTCGGTTGACGGCCGTCTGGCCGGTGTAGCCCAGGGTTCCCTCCCACTCGACCTCCTCGACCAGATCGGCAGTCGAAACTGCGACGGTCGCGAGAGCGACCACTTCTCCATTGGCCGAGTCGTCGCGGTCGGATTCGGCGAACCACTGTTGGGTTGACAGCACGCCCCCGGCGCCGAGTGCGACACCGAGGAGCATGGCCGGCCATCGTCTCGCCGCCGGCCCGAGCCGTGCTGTCTGGTCACTACGTGTCATGTCAGCCCTGCCCGATGCCGGCGGCGGTGAATGCTTCGTCGATGACCGGCATGCAGCCGTCGATGACTGCTGCTACCTCGGGATCCTCGAAGTCCAGACCCAGCTGATCGGCGAATCGGGCCGTCCGGTCTCCGAAGCCGCCCTGGCCCTGGCCCTGACCCCGTGGTTCATCGCCTTGTTCACCGTCCGCTGGTGCCTGACCGCCATTGCCGGGTCCCCCGAGGTTGAGGTCGCCTACGTCGTAGCCACCGTCGCGAACGCAAGCCGAGAACTCGACCAACGCATCTTGGATCTCGACGTTTTCACCGATCGCGGCCCGACCACCGGCGCCGAAGCCGGCAGACTCGATGATCGGCTGGCAAATGTCCATTGCTGAACGGAACTCGTCGCTTCTGGGGTCGAGCCCTTCGAAGCCACTACGCAGATTCAGCCGACCGTCGGCATCGACGCCGAGGTCGGGGAAGTCCACGCCTTCTTCGCGCATGCAGGCCGAGAACTCGAGTGCCACCTCCTCGGGATCCACCTCCTGCGTTGCGCCGTCGAGTGTCCGTGCGGCGGCAGCATCACCCAACGGGGTGCCGCTGTCGGACTCGAGCGACGCGACGCCGCTTTCGTCGGCAGCTGAGTCGGTGCTGCATGCACCAGCAATCAGCAAGATGGCTAGGAGGGCGAGAATGGCGGGAAACCTCGAACGTCTCATGCCGACACCCTGCGCATCGATTGTTAGGGGCGAGTTAGGGATTCAACAGCGGAGATCCAGGGCAGTTCCTACATCTGGACCAGGACCTCGTTGACCGATACGTGGGGCGGTCCGACGAACTTCTCGGCGAACTTGGCCATCGTCGACGCGAACTCGGGGCTCGAACGCAACGTTGCGTAGGACGACGCTTGGCGCCAGTGAGCGATGACGGTGACCGTGCTCGTCTCTCGATCGGCGGTGAAGAACGCGGCCAGCCAATCATCGTGTTCGGCAACGAGCTCGCGGTTGGTTGCATCAAACAACTCCGCCAGCCCGCCGATCGACCCCTCTTCGACCTCGACGGTTGTCACGATGATGTGCACGGATTCTCCTCAGCGTTGGTCGGGACACCCCATCATGTCCGCGATCAACGACCGAGTGCTTGTGCCGTGGAGCGGCGATGCTCGAAGTCGTATGGTCCGACAATGGACTTCCAACACTCGGCGGCAACCCTCGAACGGCTCGGCCGGTCGCAGCATTTCATCGACGACCGGGTGCGGCCCGCTGAATC
>CAZYLX010000585.1:0-2980 GCA_964648595.1 uncultured Acidimicrobiaceae bacterium | reverse complement strand
CGACGACAGAGGCGACTCGACGCCGGTCAGCATCTCGAAGGCCTCGGCCCGCTCTCGCCAGGTGCGTGTCATCCGTGGCGATTCAGCTGTGAGGTTCTGCTGGATCACGAACGCTGCGTGCTCGGTGCCCCGATCATTCCAGTCGTCGTCAGCGCCGTCCCAGGAGGCGAGGCCCCGCCGCTCGACGTAGTCGGCTTTCGCTTCATTGCTCAGGTTGGCGTACACCCAGGCGTGAGCTGCGCCTTTGTGCGTCGACCCGCCTTCGTCGCCGCGTCGCAGGTTCGTTCGCGGCTCATCGGGCGGCTTGCTTCAGATACCTGACCGGTCCAGCCAGGGATATCCCGACCCCCGCGATGTCTTGCACAACGGCTGGACGGGCCCTCGCTTCAGACTCGGACAACTCCAACATTCGGCAATCGTTGCCGGTCCATGTGCTGCACTTCTCGGCCAGGCCATCGACCTGACTTCGCCACGCCACGTCCTCGGCATCGATCGCGTCTGGCCGCACGACGAAGATGTCAATGTCACTGCCGATGGACATCTCGTTGGTCGCTGCCGATCCGAACAACGCCGCATTCGAGCAAGGCTGAGGCCAACCGCTCAGCTCGGTTTGGAGCCGGTCGAGCACGCGGTCTCTGGCGTGTGCCACCTCGATGATCGGTCCAGCCAACACGTGTTCGCGGTTCAGCCGATACATCACTGCCCGACCGGCGCGGGACGACAAGACGATCCCATGCTCCGCCAAGCGATTCAGGACGAGTCGAACGCCAGCAACCGAATGCCGACCAAGCAGTCGGTGCACGTCTCCCGCCGTGAACGGCGCATCCGCACCGACCAGCACACCCAGCACGTCGCCGTCCACCGTTGGCGTCAGAGCTTGGAACGGACGATCGAGCAACATGCATACTGTTCTACGTATATGTATAGAATAGTCAACACACGGAACCGAAGGACTCTGGGACTGACCTACCGCCCAGCCGCCTGATCCTCAGCGGTGATTCGATGCGAGCTCCGACTCGCGTTCCCCAGCGATACGGGTATGCCACATCCGGCGGGGCTGGATCATGTCGAACGGAGTTCCGCAGTGCATGAGGCGGCGGTTGTCCCACACGATCGCATCACCCTCGGTCCACTTGTGGAAATAGACCCGGTGCGGGTCGGCAACGGCCTCGTCATTGAGCCGGTCGAGCAGCTTCTCGGACTCGTCAGGATCCATGTCAGGGATGTCGTGAGCGTGGCGGCCGATCCGGAGGTTGGGAAGCCCCGTGTCAGGGTGGACATAGACAAGAGATCGCAGCGAGACCTCCTTGTCGTGGTAGCCGTACCTGCCGTAGCTGCCGTCGTCCTTCTTGGTTGGCAGATAGCCGGCTCGGCCCATTGAGTAGTACAGCGAGTGGCGGGCCGAGAGCTCCTGGATGAGCTCGCGGGTGTCATCGTCGAGCGCTTCATACGCTGCCCGCATGTCGGCGAAGCCGGTGTCGGCCCCTCCCGCCGGCACGGTCTCGGCGGTGAACACCGCTCCCTTGGCCTGGAGGGGCATGTAGGTGCTGTCGTGATGCCAACCCTCGTTGCCCCGTAGCGACTTCACCAGCTCGTCGGCCGGATCGCTGCGGATGTTGCCGTGCTTGTCGATGTTCGAGATCGGGGCGGCAGGGAACTCGAGGTCACCGAAGCGCCGGGCGAACGCGTTCTGTTCGTCGGTGGTCAGGAACTGACCGGGAAAGACGAGCACGCCGTACTCGATCCACGCGGTGTGGATGGCCTGCCAGGTGGATGGGTCGAGGGCCCGGAGGTCGACGCCTCGCACGACGGCGCCGAAACAGACCCCCTTGAGAGGCTCGAGCTCGACCGTGGTGCCACTCATGTCCCGAAGACTAGGACATCGGTCCCGCCAGGGCCGCCGGCGCTCAGCGGTCGGCGAACTCCGGGCTACGAGTCAGACCGCTCGATCGGCACTGAGATAAATCGGCGCCGAGAAGTCGCGTGGCCGCATCGGTCAAGACGGTCCGCCGTCACGCCACGTCAGCGGCACGAGCGCCAGCACCGGCGGAACTCGTACACCTCGTTCACACCATCGTCGGATACGTAGATCGACCGCTCACTGACCGCGACACCAGACACCATCCCGAAGGGGAAGAAATCTGCCGGGACGCGGTCTGAGAAGTCGAGGCCGACGATCACGGGAGACATGTCGCCGGTAGCCAGGTCGATCCCCGTGACCTGCTGGAGTCCGGTCTCTACGACCAGGAGACGATCACCGTCGACGACCATGCCCTCGGGGCCCAGCAGGTCGGTAGCGAGCGGGGTGGCGGCGCCGTCGGCGACGGCCCACACGATTCCGGTCGCCCAATCACCGACGTAGAGCGTGTCACCGTCAGTGGCCAGGCCGAGCGGCACGAAGAACGGTGCCTCTCCGGTCATGGTGCCGTCGAGAAGGACCTCGCGCTCACCCTCGGCCTTCACCACGTTGCCGTCCCCGGCGCCGGTCCCGAGCTGCGCAGCGACGATGTCGCCCTCGTGGCGGATGGCGTTGGTGACACCAGCGAGGTCGCGGATGTCCAACGACACTGCACCCGTCTCGGGATTCAGCACCTGCAAGGCATTGCTGAAGCCACTCGTGAGAAGCAGGTCGTCGCCGTCGGCAACCACGGTGGTGGCTCCGGCGAACCCGGCGCCCGGTGGCAGGAAGCGGTCGTAGAACGACGTCGTCGGCTTCTTGCCGCGTGTGTAGCCGCGCATTGCGAAGAGCTCGGTGACCCACACCGTGCCGTCCGGCGAGACGGCGACGCCTCCGGGCAGTCCGAGGCCGGCCCGGGTGATTGTCTTTGCGCGACCGTTGGGTTTGATTCGGACGATCTCGTTGTCGGCGCCCACCGCGACGAAGAGAACGTCACGGGTGCTGAAGGCGATGTTGTCGATGGTGCCCTCGACGTCGAGCACGACCTCGTGAGCGTCGTCTCCGGAGAGGTCGAGCTTCAGG
>CAZYLX010000584.1:0-2985 GCA_964648595.1 uncultured Acidimicrobiaceae bacterium | reverse complement strand
GGTTCGCTGACGGTCAGCTGAACGTCTCGGCGAACTGCCTCGATCGTCACGTCGAGGCAGGTCGAGGCGACAAGATCGCCTACTACTGGGAGGGCGAGCCGGGCGACACGATCACGCTCACGTATGCCGAGCTGCTCACCGAAGTGAAGAAGTTCGCCAGTGTGATGAAGGGGCTCGGAGTCGAGAAGGGTGATCGGGTCGCCATCTACATGCCGATGATTCTCGAGCTGCCGATCGCCATGCTTGCGTGCACCCGGATCGGTGCCGCCCATTCGGTGATCTTCGGGGGCTTTTCTGCTGATGCCATCGTCGACCGGTGCGTCGATGCCGAGGCGAAGTTGATCATCACCGCCGATGCCGGGTACCGCCGGGGGAGCGCAGCACTGCTCAAGCCCACCGTCGACGCCGCGCTCGACATCGGCGCACCCTCAGTCGAGCACGTGATCGTTGCCAACCGGTGCGACACCGAGCCGGCCATGGTGGCGGGTCGCGACCACTGGTGGCACGAGCTCATGGCCGATGCCTCGGCTGACTGCCCGGCCGAGCCGATGGATGCCGAGCAGCTGCTCTATCTGCTCTACACCTCCGGCACCACCGCGAAGCCAAAGGGCATCATGCACACCACGGGTGGCTACCTCACTCAGGTCGCATTCACCCACAAGTACGTGTTCGATCTCAAGCCGGAGACCGATATCTACTGGTGCGCAGCCGATATTGGCTGGGTCACCGGACACAGCTACATCGTCTACGGGCCGCTGACCAACGGCTGCACCTCGGTCATGTACGAAGGCACGCCGGACACACCGACGAAGGATCGGTTGTGGGACATCATCGAGCGTTACGGGGTCACCCAGCTCTACACAGCACCGACCGCCATCCGCACGTTCATGAAGTGGGGTGCGGAACTTCCAGCTGGCAAGGATTTGTCGAGCTTGCGCGTGCTCGGCACGGTCGGCGAGCCGATCAATCCCGAAGCGTGGATGTGGTACCACGAGCACATCGGAGGCGGTGACACGCCGATCGTCGACACCTGGTGGCAGACTGAAACTGGCGGCAACATGATCACGCCGCTGCCGGGTGTCACGACCACGAAGCCCGGTTCTGCGTGTCACCCGATCCCTGGGGTCTTCGCTGAACTCGTTGACGACGACGGCAACACGGTCGAGGTCGGTGGCGGCTACCTCACGATCTCTCGGCCGTGGCCGTCGATGCTGCGGGGCATCTGGCGCAGTCCGGAGCGCTACTACGACACGTACTGGTCGACCTATGAGGGTAAGTATTTCGCAGGCGATGGGGCCAAGCTCGACGAAGACGGTTACCTGTGGTTGCTGGGTCGTGTCGACGATGTCATGAACGTGTCAGGTCATCGCATCAGCACCACCGAGGTCGAGTCGGCGTTGGTTGATCACCCGGCAGTGGCCGAGGCTGCCGTTGTCGGCGGTTCCGACGAACTCACCGGTCAGGCCATCATCGGCTACGTGATCCTGCGGGGCACGCACGAGGGGTCGAAGGAACTCGGTGACGAAATCCGCGAACACGTCGGGGTCAAGCTCGGAAAGATTGCTCGGCCGAAGACCGTGGTGATCGTTCCCGACCTCCCGAAGACTCGCTCGGGCAAGATCATGCGCCGCTTGCTCCGCGATGTCGCCGACGGCCGAGTGCTTGGTGATACCACCACGCTCGCGGACCCCAGCGTGGTTGCCGCCATCGCCGCGGGCGCGGCGGCCGGCGATGAGGACTAGATGACGAACCACGCGTGAGCTATCGCTTCGTGGAAGATGAACCAACCTGGTACTGGCCGAACGGCGAACGTCGGTCAGACCCTGACTCAACAGCTCCGACCCTCGTGGTCGACATCGATGGTGTCCTCGCCGACGCTCGCCACCGGCAGCACTATCTGAACGGCCGCTGGCAGGATTGGGACAGCTTCTTTCTGTCGGCAGGAGGTGACGGTCTGCTCGTCGAGCAGGCGCGCCTCCTCGAGACCGTTGCCAAGGATCACGTCATCGCTCTCGTGACAGCGAGATCAGATTGGATCGATGAGATCACCCTCACGTGGCTTCACCAGCACGAGGTGCGTTGGGACCTCTTGATCATGCGGAGCTCTGGTGACTATCGGCGCTCGACGCAGATGAAGCAGCACGCGATCGAACAGTTGCATGCCCGGAACTACGAGCCGATCTTGGCGATCGAGGACGATCCCAGGAATGTGAAGATGTTCGAGAGCAACGGGATTCCCTGCATCTTCATCCCCTCCGGCTACCACGGCTCCACCCGCCAATAGAAGCGAAATCTCGGATGTTGTGAGCGCAGCGATCAACCCCGGGTCATCGGCGCCTTCTAGGTTGTCGCGACACGACCTCTTGGGAGCTGACGATGAAGACACGAGCCGCAGTGCTGCACGGAGTGGGCCAGCGTTGGAGCGTCGAGGAGATTGAGCTTGACGACCCCGGCCCAGGAGAAGTGCTGGTCAAGACTGCCTTCGCCGGGCTCTGCCACTCCGACGAACATCTCGTCACCGGCGACATGGTCCCGCCCCAGGAACTGCTCGACCTGCTCCCTGGCGGGACCATCTTCCCCATCGTGGGCGGACACGAGGGTTCGGGAGTCGTGGTTGCGATCGGGCAGGGCGTCACGAAAGTCGCCCAGGGAGATCACGTGTCGTGCTCGTTTGTCCCGGCGTGCGGCGTGTGTCGACCCTGTGCAGAAGGCATGCAGAACCTGTGCGACCTGGCTGCCGGAACGTTTGGCGGCGGCATGATCACCGATGGGACCTATCGCCACCACACAAGTGGTGGCGAGAACCTTGGCACGTTGGCGAAGCTCGGGACCTTCGCAGAACACATGTTGCTCGCCGACTCCTCCGTCATCAAGGTCGAGCCTGATCTGCCGCTCGACGTTGTGTGCCTGGTCAGCTGCGGGGTTGCCACCGGCTACGGCTCGGCAGTGACTCGGGGTGAGGTGAAAGCGGGCGACACCGTGGTC
>CAZYLX010000583.1:0-2986 GCA_964648595.1 uncultured Acidimicrobiaceae bacterium | reverse complement strand
GTGGGTCTGCGAGCCTCCTCCGTCGGCGTCGCGTGGCGCCTAGAGCGCAAAGACAGCGATGATGGCCAGGACGGCGATGGCGACCACTGCCGCGATGATGAAGAGTCTCGGGTCGGGGCCAACCGCCTCGGCGGGGGTCGACGGTGCCTCAGGCGGAAGCGTCGACGATTCCGTTGCCTGGGGAATCCGGGTGCGATGGCCGGACTCGGCCCGCACAGAGAACAATTCACTCGACGGGGTCTCAGGCTCGTCGGGGAGGGGCTCGGGCTGCTGAGTTCGTGCTGTTGCTGACTCGGTTGACGGGAGTGGAGCTGGTTTGGCCGGTTGCGAGGCTGCCGGCCTGCTGGGTGGCGCTGCTGCCGGCCTGCTGGGCGGCGTTGGCGCGGGGCCTGGGGCTGATGAGCCGACGCTGCTCGCGCCGAATACGGCGGCGCCGAGAGCCACCGTGTTCTTCGGGTCGCTGTCAACTGCGAGAGGACGTCCGAACCTCTGGGCCAACAGTGCCGAGACCAGCGGAATCCTGCTCGATCCGCCAACGAGCAGAATCCGGCTGAGGTCCTCGGGCGCGGCGTCAGCTGAGTCGATGGTGGTCTGCATTGCCGACAGGGTCTCGAGGAGCCGGGGGCGAATGCGGTTCTCGAATTCGCCTCGGTTGACCCGAACCGACGTCGTGACGCCGGGAAACACCACTCGGACGTCGGCAACGGTGTCTGCCGACAGCACCCGTTTCGCGTCGATGCAACTCGACTGCAGGGCGTACGCCGCGGTCACGGCCTCTTCGCTCTGTTCGATGTCCTCGAGATCTGCTGCCTCGAGCACGAACGACCGGATGACATCATCGAAATCGATGCCTCCGAGACGGTCCACGCCGGCCGGCTGGCCGACGGTCTCGAAGCCGGTTTCGGTTCGACGCATGACAACAGCATCGAAGGTGCCACCACCGAGGTCGTAGACCGCGAGGAGCTCTCCTGGCTCGATGCGCTCGGACTGTACGTAGTGGACCGCAGCGGCCTCAGGCTCAGCGATCAGTCGTGGCTGGCTCACACCAGCCATGGCCGCTGCTTGCTGGAGGAGCTCGCGGCGGTAGGGGCCCCAGTTCGCCGGGTGAGTGAGAACGACCGAATCCGGCGCCGCTCCTTCACGGGCGGTTGCTTGCTCGATGACCCATTCCAGCAGTCGGGTGACCAATACCTGGGGTGCGAATGGTGTCCCAGCGAGCCGGATCGGGACTTCATCGCCGAGACGTCGCTTGAAGTATCGAGCGACGCGGGCAGGATCGGCGCTCGATCGAAGTTCGGCTGCTTCACCGGCGAGGAAGGAACCGTCTTCCCGCAGGAACAGCACGCTCGGCACGGCGTAGCTGTTTGAACCGAGCGACAGCATGGCCGGCTTGCCGGATTGTGCATCTGTACCGGACAACGGGCAAACGGCGGCCGCGGTGAACGTCGTTCCGATGTCGACACCTAGTACGTACGGCATGCCCCTCCTCCCTGACTGACTTGGCGCAACTCGGAGTTCGTGGACTCGGGTGCGAAGTGCAGTTCTAGCAGCAGGCTGCGCCCCACCGAACTTGTGATCTCACCAATGGGAGGTGCCCGGCGCGCCTTTGAACGGTCCTTCGACGTTGGCCGTGACCCAGCCGCCATAGAAGTTGCCGGGATTCGAACCGACTCGCTCATCGTCGACCCAGCATTCGTCGAGCGTTTGGGCGTAGAAGGCCCAGCATCCTCGAGCTGGGTCATACCGAGAGCTGATCGGGTCATAGCGCCACGCGGCATTGCTGACCTCGGCGCCCCCAGTCGTGACAACGTCGGCATACAGAGCGGTGCCCTTCCATTCACAGAACGTCAGATGCGTACTCGAGCGCAATCGGTCGCCATCAACGAAGGAAGGGTCGACGTAGTAGGCAGGCGGCTGGCTGGTCTCGAGAATCCGGTAGGCCCGCGGAGCATCGGCAATCGTTTCTCCACCGTGGATCACGCGAACGCGCCAGTCGACTTTCTCGATCGCCGGCGGTCGAGGAAAGTCCCACACCGATTCGATGGGTTTGCCGTTTGTTGCGATCGCAGCCATGCGTCGACGTTAGATCGAGGCGGGGCTGTCAGGTCGGGCCGGAGCAGTCAGGTCGGGCCAAGGCCTCGGAGCCCGACCCAAGCCAGCGTGGTGAGATCACGCAACAGATCCGCAGGCTCGAGTCCGCTTACCGACTCGGCTTGCCAATGACGCACCATGCCCTCGGCCATCCCGACGACGCCATAGGCCAGAGCCAAACGGTGTTCGAGGCTCATGCCGTCGACAGCGAGAAGATCGGCGATGCCCGCGGCGATGGAGCGCTCGACGTCGTGACTGATCTTCGCCCATTCTTCGTCTTCCCGGCTCGCTCCGCTGAACAGCAGCTTGAAGCCGTCAGGGTCGTACTGGACGAACGCGATGTAGGCAGAGAAGCCAGCCTCGACCTGTTCTCTCGGCGTCGTTGCTTCGGCTGCGCTCTGGATCACCTCGGCCTGGAGACGTTCTCCGATGTCTTCGAGCACCTCTCGGTACAAATCGCGTTTGGACTCGAACCGTTGGTAGACGACTGGCTTCGTCACTCCAGCAACAGCGGCAACGTCGTTCATCGACGTTTCGTGGAATCCGCTCTTCGCAAAAGCTCGTCTGGCGGCCTTGAGCAGCTGCTTGCGGCGTTCAGGGCCGGGCAACCGTGCGCCGGTGCGCAAGTCGTCGCCGGCATCGTCGTGATCGAGCGTCGTCAACGGCCTTCTCGTTGATCGATGCGCTCGGCGTTCTTGACCCCGTACTTGAACACGAGGGCCGGCGCGAGGAGAGCGGAGCCGACCACCATCAAGGTGATGATGATCCAGACCTGAGGGTTGGTGAAGCCGGTGGCGAATCCGATGAAGAACACGATGCTGGCCGCGACGTAGAGGCCGCTGCCGAGCCGGATGCCCTTCGAGACAAGGTCGGCGACCCTTGCTCGTTGGACCCG
>CAZYLX010000582.1:0-2991 GCA_964648595.1 uncultured Acidimicrobiaceae bacterium | reverse complement strand
AACGGGGATCGTTGACGACGCCTGCATGCCGTACAAGCCGCAGAACATGGACTGTCAGTCTGAGCGCTGCTCCAACTGGGAGTCGAGGCTGACGAAGATCGCCAGCTACACAGGCCATGCAGGCATCGAGGCGCGAAAGAACGCGATCGCCGCGGTCGGTCCTGTGGTTGCCGGTATGGCCGTGTTCAGCGACTTCTACAGCTACGACAGTGGAATCTACGAGAAGACCCCTTCAGCTACCTTGGAGGGTCTCCACTGCATCTGCGTGGTCGGCTACAACGACGCAGATGGGTACTGGATCATCAAGAACAGTTGGGGTTCGAATTGGGGAGAAGGGGGCTTCTGCAGGATTGCCTACGGGCAGGTCGACCTCAAGATCGACACCAGCTTCTCCTTCTACTCGGTTGATCCCGACGTTGTCCCGACGAAGGGAAGCGGACCCGCCAAGCACCTCCTGGTCGACAAGTCCTTCGGAGGAGGCGTCCGGTTGTGGGCGTACGCTGGCAACAAGTGGCGAAACCGAAACATCAGCGACACGGAGCTCAAGGGCCTTGCCCAGGAACTCTTCGACGCAGATCGCGTCGACGTTTGGTGGGACGGTTCCGCTATCACTCTGATTCGCGGATGGAAGACCCCGTAGCCAATCGAGTGGGGCGGGCGCTGTCAGCTGACACTGCCCGCCCCACCCACAATCCGCCGACTCGGCCCACCGATCGACGGTCGAGCGTGCGCCAGCGCGCAGGCGAGCTGAACACGGATGGACGGGATTCGCGGGAATCACGGGACCTGGGAAGGGAACATGGCTGAGGTGCTGCTGACGACGAATGACGATGGTCGAACAATCGAGACCGCGGTCGGGGACTCACTCCTCATTGAGCTTCCAGAGAATCCGACCACCGGATATCGCTGGACGCAAGAGGCTGGTTCGCCGCCCGCGGTCCACCTTTGCGGCAGCTCGTTCGATCGCGACACAAGTGGTGCTTTCGGCGCGCCGGGAATCCGGTCTTTCCGGTATGAGATCCTCGACAGAGGAGAGGGTCCAATGCGCTTCCGGTGCTGGCAAGAGTGGGAAGACGAGGCCTCGATTACCGAGACATTCTCCGTAGTCGTGGTTGTTCGCCACTAGGAGCCTGTTGAAGGGGAGGCCGGTTCTCCGGATCCGTGGGCCTGTTGCTGTGCTCAGGGAAGCGCGTGTGCAACCTCGCGGTGGCACGCTGACGGGGCCGCCGTGATTCGTGGTCCGTGCCCGTGCCCCGCGCGGCCCCCGGCTGGCGCACACCATCAGCGCGACGATCGGAGCCGGCAGATGGCGGTGAGCGCAGGCGGTCACAACGCAGGTACGCGGCATCTCAGTCGTTGGTGACACCGTCGCGCCTCGTGCGGGTGTGATTGCGCCCCACCGCTAGCGCAACTTCCCTCTTCTTGAGCTGCTTGAGCGACCCGAATGCCCTTGTTGCTGTGTGGTAGCCCAGGGCCCGATACGCCTCGAACTGGGCGTGGTCGAAGAACTGATCCAGGGTCGAGTGCGATGGGAAGGTCGGGTTCTGCTCCTGGTACGCCTTCACATCCCACGGTGCGTCTTTGGTAACCGCGGTCTTGCAGTAGATGAGGCGAGCGCGAAGCTCGGGATTTCGGTAGGTGAAGGAGTGGATGACATGGTCGGTCGGCGAGATGATCGGCTTCGAAGGTTTCTTCTTTCGCTTGAGCCCCTTCGTCCTTCTGTCGCCGTCCTCACCGTTCTTGTCGGCTGCGGTCGTGGGTCGAATGACCAACGGGTCGATATCGAGGTCGACATTCACGCCGGGTTCGGCTCGCGCGATTGCGATCGCCTCACCAAGTGTCGAGAAGTCATCCGGTGGATTGCCGGCGGCGTCGAAGACGTAGATCTCGGTGCATCGACGCCGCAAGGCTTCGACCAGGCCGAGGTTCTCCCAATGGCCGCCGTCGGTGACGTAGATGAACGGAGCGTCCTGTTTGTGGATGCCGAAGATCTCTCGGAAGAGGTAGCCGGCGAGCGGTCGATCGACGAACTTGCGGCCGTTGTCCTGGCCCTTCAACAGGTCGAGCCGCGGGAGCCAGACGCCGAGCCGGAGGTTGGCCAGCGCCATAAGCGCCCGTACGGCCGGCCGTGTGGCCTTGCCCATGGACGGTGCGAACGCCGCTCCAGAGATAGCAACGGCGGATGGCAGGGTGAACAGTCCCTTCCACCGGTCGTTGAGCCGTGCCTCAGCTTCGCTCGTATCAATCCAGCCCATCTCGGAGTTCGGAGCCGCGATCTGGTTCCCGGAGAAGGTGAAGGAGACAGCTTCGCGCCCGGTCGGTGTTGCCCCGATGTCGCTGATGTTGGCTGCGGCGCACACAACCAATTCCGGACCTGCGCTGTCGCCAGTGGCGTATGTCGATAGCTCTTGCTCCTTCTGTGACAGCGCCTCGACTGTCTCGTTGTCCCTGCGCTTCACAGCAAACACGGTGGCCAGCTTGCGGCGATAGAAGGGGTGCAGAGACCAGGCATTGAGATCGGCGGCCGCATAGAGGGTGAAGAAGACGGCCGCGGCGATCGCTACCCAGGTGACGTTCTCGCCGAATCCGGCGTGGGCTCCGCCGAACGAGATGTTGATCAGGGCCAGCAGCGCCATCAGAGGAGCAACGATGCCGCCGGCGATCGACGCAAGCAGTGATTGGCGGGTGCTGGTGATCGCTCTGAGCAGCCCGGCGAACACAACTCCGAGACCAACGGCTTGGATCGCGCCGAAGAGCTGTTGGCCCTGGTCGATCAACCACGTCCATCCCCGAACGTAGAGGAACGGCATGATCACGAAGGTGAGGAGCAGCACGATGCCGACGACGAACGAATACCACGCGAGCCCTTGGAACAGGAGTTGGCGACTTCGCTCGTTCAGCCCCGTCTGCGTCTTCCGGATGCTGAGGAGTCCGAGTCCCACGCCAAACACCAACGCCGTGAGGATCGGCCACCACCCTCCCGCGAAGGGA
>CAZYLX010000581.1:0-2992 GCA_964648595.1 uncultured Acidimicrobiaceae bacterium | reverse complement strand
CGGGTCGATCATCAACATCGGTTCGGTGTTGGGCGACGTCGGCGGCGGCCGTCTCAAGGCTGCCGGCTACGCGGCGGCCAAGGGCGGCATCCACAACCTCACCCGAGAGCTGGCCTCGCAATGGGCCCGCAAGGGCATTCGAGTCAACGCCATTGCCCCCGGCTGGTTCGAGACCGAGATGAACACCGACATGTTCGGTACCGATGGCGGCATGGGCTACATCACGGGCAACACACCGATGGGTCGAGCCGGCAGACAGGGAGAGCTCGATGGCGCCTTGCTCTATCTGGCGTCCGGCGCGTCGACGTACACCACCGGCCAAGTGCTATTCGTCGACGGCGGATGGACGGCGATCTGATGACCACCGATCAGAGCAGCGAGGCCATGTGGAAGCCCGTCGGACCATCGGACGCCGCCGAACGCTGGGTCGGCCACGACCCCAGCAGCCGGTTCCCGGTCTACACACGGGGCAATGCCGGCGAGGTTTACCCCGAGGTCTTCACGCCCCTCAGTTTCAGCATCGCAGCGGAGGCCGGTGAGCGGTCGATGCGGACCGCGATCCTGACCAGCGGGCTGATTCGACCCAACGAGCTCGATGAGCTTCCCATCACCACGGCCATCGGTTCCGGTGTGTTCGGTGGCTATTCCTACCTCAACCTGAGCATCCAACGCACGGCCTCGGCCCGTATGCCCGGCGGCAAGGCAGAGGACGCCGACGTCAACTTCCTCGGTGTTGGCGATCCTCCGCCTCATGCGCCCGTGGATGGCGAAAGGAACTGGCGGGCGTCGCTCGCCGGCCTTCGATATGTCCTGCGCCTTCTGCGAACCAAGGAACTCCCTGAACTCGCCGAGGATCAGCGGGCCGTCGACCGCTACCTGGCGTCTCTGCCGCCAGTCGACGCACCGAACGAAGAGCTCGCGGATCTGACCGACGACCTGATCACCTTCTTCGAGGTGCTGTTCACCCGGCATCTCCAGGTCAGCTTTGCCGCAGGTATCACCATCGCGGTACTCACCAACCTGTGCGAGAAACAGCTCGATGATCCTCAGCTTGCTGTCCGACTCCTCGCCGGCCTGGGCGGCGTCGACAGCGCCGCACCGTCGGTCGCCATGTGGGACCTCAGCCGGCTGGCGACGGCCGAGCCAATGGTCGACGCGGCATTCGACGAAGGCGTCAGTGGTTTGCTCGAGCGCCTGAGGTCCGAGCCGGCAGCAACGTCGTTCCTTGCTTCGTTCGACGACTTCCTCGCTCGGTTCGGATCGAGGGGCCCCAACGAATGGGACACCGCCTTCGACACCTGGGAGACGCGGCCCGAACTCGCGTTGACGCTCATCGACCGCATGCGAGGAACAGACGAGAGCCACGATCCTTCGGCCCAGCTTCGGCGACTCAGCGCGGAGCGGGCGGAACTGGAGGCCACGACACTGGCCGAGGTTCCCCGCTTGGCTCGCCGTTTGTTCACTCGAGCGCTGCGAGCGGCACAGCTCTACTCACAGAGCCGGGAGCGGACGAAGACCACCGTGGTGCGGGCCATCCACGGCGCCAGGCTCCGCAACATGGTGCTGGATCGTCGCCTGAGCGAACAAGCGGGAGGCCAGAGGGGCGACCTCTGGTTCCTGGTTGCCGACGAGATCGATGCGTATCGGCTCGATCCAGCGGCGTTCGCCGACGTCATCGCTGAGCGTCGAGCTCTCCATGCCCGCCTGGACGAACGCATTCCGCCATTCTTCTTCGACTCGACCCAACCGCCGCTCAGCGAGTGGGAGCTTCGCTCGGCCGAGCTCACGCCGGTCACCGCTGGCGAGGTGATCTCGGGGCTGCCGGGTTGCCTTGGCGTCGCTCGAGGCAGAGCACGAGTCGTTTTGGATCCCGCTGACCCACAAGGCCTGGAGCCGGGCGACATCTTGGTTGCTCCCCTGACCGACCCGTCATGGACACCTCTCTTCGTTGCCGCCGACGGTGTGGTTGTCGACGTCGGGGCGGTGATGAGCCACGCCGTGATCGTGTCCCGAGAACTCGGCATTCCCTGCGCCGTCTCGGTCACCAACGCCACCCGCCGGATTCCCGACGGAGCCATCATCGAAGTCGATGGCTCTACCGGAATCGTTACGGTGATTTCGGTCTGAACCGTGGGTCAACGCATCGGTCGCACCTAAGATCGAGTTCCCCATGGCCGTCTACCTCGTTCGTCACGCACATGCCGGCGCTCGTCACGCCGACAGCCACGACCGGTATCGGCAGCTCTCCGACAAAGGCTGGCGACGGGCAGGCGTTATCACCGAACTCCTGACCGACATCGAGGTCGATCAGGTGATCTCCAGCCCGGCAACCCGCTGTGTCCAGACCGTGCAGGGTGTGGCCGACCGCCACGGCCTCGAGGTGATCGAGAACGACGATCTCTGGGAAGACGCTGACACCGATGACGTGATGGCCGTGCTGGCCGAGGCGGTCGACGGCAAGAAGTCCAGAACCGTCGTCGTTTGTAGCCACGGCAACCTCATCCCCGTGATCATCGAGCAGCTCGGGGCCGCGGGAGCGAAGATCAAGGGGCGAGGCTGTGAGAAGGGCTCGGTGTGGGTCCTCGATCACAACGGCAAGAAGTTCACCCGCTGCACCTACATCTCGAAGACCGTCGAAATGCTCTTCGACTGAGCCTCCTCCACCGAGGCAGGCGAAGGCTCAACTCAACAGCAGCCGGGCGAGCCTGTTGCGAACGACGACAACACCGATGACCAATACCCCGACGAGGTAGGCCACGTGCCCCAGATCGCCCCAGCTCGGCGTGCCGAGCATGAGCGAACGGCAGAGCGTGACCCCGTGATAGAGCGGCGTGGCGCGGACAAGTGGACGGGACCACTCGGGATAGACATCGAGGGCATAGAAGGTTGTCGATGCGAGGAAGAGGGGTTGGAGCACGAGCTGCACGTAGTCGAAGTCGTGCCAGTTGCGCATGTAGGTCGTGATCGCCGAACCGATGGCCGCGAAAGCGAC
>CAZYLX010000580.1:0-3003 GCA_964648595.1 uncultured Acidimicrobiaceae bacterium | reverse complement strand
GCGCGAACGCCAACACGACGAAGGTGACGATGCTCCGCTTGATCCCTGCTCGGTCCTGAGAGCTTGCTGGTGCGATCGCCGTGGATCGGGTTGTCATGGAACGCTCCGTTGGTTTGCGTCCTCTCAACCTAAAAAGCTGTCGGGTCCGCGACGTCAGGCAAGCGAGTGATCGATTGCCGGCAATAGGGATGAGTGGCTGTCGGGAGGACCAAGCCGCTGGGTGGGCCGCGGACCCGAACTCGATGCCTCAAGCTCCGCCGATGTGATGGGTTGGGTCACCTGGGACTCATCCATTTGGTGGAGCCGAGATCATCGAAGTAGTTGAGGACTCCGGTCGTTGGCAGAAGTAGGGTTTCTGTATGAGTCGACGCGATGCCAGGAAGCTCTCGTCGTCGATCTCAACCTGGTTCAAGGCTCACCCAGCGGCGATTGATATGGCTGCGGTGACTGTGGTCTTGTTCCTGGCCACGACCGACGTCGCGACCGGTGGTTTTCCGTCCGATCAACGCCAACCAGATTTCCTGGCCTATGTGTTGCTCGTGGGACAGATCCTGCCGTTCGTGTTCAGGCGTCGCTATCCGTTGACTGTCATGTACGTGATGGTCGTCTCGCTCGGGCTGTACTGGCTCTTGGAGTATCCGGCTGGTGTGGACGGCTCGGGGATTGTGGCCATCTATTCGGCTATGGCATACGGCGTGAATAGGCGAAACACGTGGATTCATTCTCTGGTTGTCGTCGTGGCTATGACTCTGACAGCGTCGGTCTTGGCCGCCAGCTTTTTCGTGCAGGACGACGGGTTCACACCATTCGTCGTCGGAGCGGTTCTCACACTTCACCTTGCGGCTGCGGTCTTCGGCGAGGTCGTCTACCAACGTCGGCAGCGCAACGTGGAACTGTGGGCGCGAGCAGCCTTGGCTGAGGCAGAAGTTGAGACGAGAGCCCGTCTGGCCGTCAATGAGGAACGGACGCGTATTGCGCGGGAGATGCACGACATCGTCGCTCACGGGATCAGCGTCATCTCGGTCCAAGCTTCGGCAGCGCAAGAGATTGCCCGGTCCGATCCTGACCGCACGATCGGGATCCTCGAAGACATCGAAGCAACCGGGCGAGAGGCACTCGCGGAGATGCGCCGAATGCTTGGCGTTCTGAGAAAAGGAGACGACCACAAGGTCGCTCTGTCCCCCCAGCCGTCGCTGACCGAGCTGGATACCGCTGTCGCTCAACGCGTCGAGGCCGGCCTGCCAACCGAGCTCGTCATTGCGGGCCAACAACACCCGCTCTCGCCTGGGCTGGAACTCGCCGCCTTCCGCATCATCCAGGAAGCGTTGACGAACGTCGCTAAACATGCCGGCGACTCATCAACAGCGATCGTTGCCCTCACGTACGGGCCCACAACGTTCACAATCTCGATCACCGACACCGGCCGAGGCGCTGTATCGAACCTTTCCAGCACTGGCAGCGGCCATGGCCTGATCGGCATGCAAGAACGAGTCGATGCCTACGACGGCGAGTTCGCGGCCGGGCCCAGAACCGGTGGCGGCTACCAGGTACACGCTGTGTTCCCACTCCACGAACGGACGATCCGGCACAGGGGAGCGCCGGCCGAGGTGCCTATCCAAGAGCAGCTGGCATGAGCATTCGAGTAGCGGTCGTTGATGACCAAACCCTCATGCGAGACGGCTTCACGATGATCCTCGACGCTCAGCCCGACATCGATGTTGTTGGTGAAGCGGAGAACGGCAGGGCCGGGGTCGAGCTGTGCCGACGCACGCGTCCTGATGTCGTGCTCATGGACATCCGCATGCCGGAGATGGACGGTCTCGAAGCTACCCGGCTCATTACCGCTGACCGGACACTCGAGACCAAGGCTCTGATGCTGACGACCTTTGACCTCGACGAATACGTCTATGACGCCATGCGTGCAGGAGCCAGCGGTTTCCTTCTCAAAGACACACCGAAAAAGGAATTGGTCGAAGCAGTTCGAATCATCGCTGGCGGCGAGGCCCTGCTGGCCCCATCGGTCACCAAACGGTTGATCGAAGAGTTCGCTCGACAAACCGGACCGGAAACGACGAGCGCCGTTCTTCCTGACAGTCTGACCCAACGGGAACTGGAGACCCTCCGCCTCCTCGCACGCGGCCTGAACAACCGCGAAATTGCGGCCGAAATGTACATCGGCGAAGCGACCGCGAAAACTCATGTCAGTCACCTGCTCACCAAGCTCGATGTTCGTGACCGGGTGCAAGCCGTCGTTCTCGCCTACGAAGCCGGGGTCGCACAACCCGGCGCTGACGAGCGCTGAGCAACCTGCCGGGCACACCCACGGGCGCTGTGTCAGCGAATAGGAGCTATCCCGGCAATCGCCCGTGGTCGCACTCGACGCGGTTGTTCGCGTATTGGTCGGTGTTGTGTCCCGTTCGGGATGAGTTCTTCGATGACGGTCTCGAGTGGTCGGGCGAGGTCGGTGATGATCTCGTCTGGTTCGCCGTGTGCGGTCAGGGCTGCGGTGAGGAACGTGCGGGAGGCTTTGGTGTCGCGCCGGGGTGGGGAGTGATGTGTTGGACTCATCGGTGGATGGTGACGTGATCGACTTCGATGCCGCGTTCGGTCAGGAGTTCTTCTAGGTCGCGGTAGGAGAGTCTGTACTGGAGGTATCAGGGGACAGTCAGCATGATGACCTCGGGTGGGAACCGGTACCCGGTGAACGCGGAACGGTCCACAGTGGGTGATTGATTCCGGTGATGACTCATTTCGAGACCCTCGCTCGGCGCAGAGCCGACCCCTCGACGCGACACTGGCTTCTGGCGTCGTCGCGGGTGCTGTGGGTCCCTGAGGTGGCTTTTGGTCGGGCGATCGGCGGCGCTGATGGAGCGGGGTTTTCGTGCGCTATTGCGCGTTTGTTGCACGGCGGTGTCTATCGCTGGTCGCGCAAAAGCACGAAAAACCCTTTGTTCAAGGGGTTTTCCTTGTCGGGTTGGAGTGATTTGAACACTCGACCCCCTG
>CAZYLX010000579.1:0-3014 GCA_964648595.1 uncultured Acidimicrobiaceae bacterium | reverse complement strand
AAAGCTTCTTTGTCTCGCCCTCCCAGAACTTGAACATCAAGTGGTCTTTGTACGGATCGGCGTCGGGACGGAAACGAAGGTCGTTGTTGATCGGCGCCATCGAGCCGTTCACCTTCGGCTGAGCCTGGATGAGCGGGAATGCGCCGGTTGCAAGCTCGACACCCATCGCTTCGACGAACGCCTTGGCCGGCGTCACCACCTCAGCTTCATAGGTGGGACGATGCGCATCGAACCATGTCTTGTCCCTGGAGCCAAGGGAGGCAAGAAACTGCAGACCTTCAGACGAGAATCCGTCGAACTCGCTCACGACACGAACGCCAATCCCTCATCGATCAGAGATCTCCACAGCGCTTCGTCCCGCCCCGGCACCTGCACCCACTCCCGGAACACCTTGTTGGCCGGCGCAAACGCCAGGCCAACGCCCGAACCAACGAGGTCATCGACCCGGCCTCGCGGCAGCTTCACGACGAGGTCTCCCGTGCGGTATTCGGCCATAGCGAGGAACTCACCGTTGACTCGGAGGCACCGGCTGCGCATCAGTTCGCCTTCAGATGCTCGGTCGTCGGCGATCAGCTCCGCAGCAAGGTCCCAGAACAACTCGTCGTCAGCCCCGGCCTCGTTGGTGGGCACGTCGTTCTTGGGCACAGCGGTCTCCCTCGTTCGTCCTTCGAACGGACGCTAGTCCTCGAACGACAGACGGGGCCTTGGCGCCGAGTTCAGTGCTTGAATTGACGCTCACCGGTGAAGAGCATGGCCAGACCATGCTCGTTGGCTGCAGCGATTGTCTGCTCGTCGTTGACCGAGCCGCCCGGTTGGACGATCACCGTGACACCGGATGCCGCCGCGCCGTCGATGCCGTCGCGGAACGGGTAGAAGGCGTCGGAAGCACAGGCACCGCCGCTGGCCCGACCGGCAGCCTTCTCGGCCGCGATGGCCCCGGATTCGACACGATTCTGCTGCCCAGCGCCGATCCCCCAGGCCACCCCATCTTTGGCCAACACGATCGCATTCGACGTGACGTGGCCACAGACGCGCCACGCAAGAGCAGCATCGGCTCGCTCTTGATCTGTCGGCTCCCGGTCGGATACGACGCTCCACTCTTCCGGCAGCGATGCGAAGTGGTGTCGTTGCTGGATCAGGAAGCCGTCGGAGAGTTGCCGGACCGACAGCGGCGGCATGGTCGACATCGTTGCGGTCAACAGGCGCGTGTTCTTGCGTTTCTTGACCAGCGCCTCGATGACGCCCTCTTCGTATCCAGGGGCGATCACAACGTCGGCCTGCGCGGCCTCGATCATTGCCTCGACCGTTGCAATGTCCACCACCCGGTTCAGCGCAACGATGCCGCCGAAAGCCGAGCGTGAGTCGCACTCGAACGCTCGCTGGTAGGCCGTCGCCAGATCGTGGGCAACAGCAACCCCGCAAGGGTTGGCGTGCTTGATGATCGCCACGGCCGGCTGCTCACCAAGATCGTGGACGAGATGCCACGCCGCGTCGGCATCGAAGAGGTTGAGGTAGCTCAGTGCCACCCCACTGTGTTGCTCGACGCCATCCCACCAACTGCTCGTGCCCGCAACTCGGTAGCGGGCACCTTGCTGATGCGGGTTCTCGCCGTATCGGAGATCTTGGGCTCGTTCGAGCGAGAGATGGAAGGTTTCGGGGAGAGGCTCGTCGTTGAGTGGCGACTCGTCCATCCAGGCAACGATGGCAGCGTCGTACGCGGCAGTGTGGGCGAAGGCTTTCCGAGCCAACAGCCGCCGAGTCTTGGGAGTCGTCGAGCCACCATCGCGTAGCTCAGCGAGGACGGTCTCATAGTCGTCCGGGTCGACGAGCGTCGTGACGTACTCGTGGTTCTTGGCGGATGCCCTCATCAGGGTGGGCCCGCCGATGTCAATCATGTCGACCGACGATGCCTGCGGCTTGTGTTCGAAGGTGGCCGGGTCAGCACCGAAGGGGTACAGGTTGCAGATCACCAGATCGATGAGTTCGATGCCGTGAGTCTCGAGATCGGTGAGATGGTCGGGATCTCGGCGGTCGGCGAGGATCGCTCCGTGCACCTTCGGGTGCAACGTGACGACCCTGTGGCCGAGCATTGGTGGGAAGCCGGTGAAGTCGGCGACATCCACGACGGGGATGTCTGCTGCGGCAATCGCTGCGGCCGTTCCCCCCGAGGAGACGAGGTCAATGCCCAGATCGTGGAGCGCTTGCGCCAGCTCCACAACGCCGGTCTTGTCATACACAGAGAGAAGGGCTCGCACGGGTTCGAAGCTATCTGCATGACCCGATTCCCGCCGTCGACGCAACAAAACGGCAGAACTCAGGAGTTTGTTCAGCTCTGAGCTTCCGCCTCAACCGAGGTCGGGATCAACGCAACCGTCTGACCCACCGGTGCCGCCGGATGGGGTGAACAGTCGAGGCTCGTCGCGGAATCCGGTTCCGGGGTCGTCGGTGGTCAGCCACCGCTCGATGCCATCGGCGAGCGCATCGCTTGCGGCCTCGCGGTACTCATCTGTCGCGAACAACTCGGCTTCCGCAGCATTGGAGATGTAGCCCAGCTCTGCGAGGACCGCTGGCATCTCCGGGCGACGGATCATGCCGTACGCGTTGTCCCCGGAGTCGTTGAGGACGACGATGGCGCCCGCGTCGGTCGCGATGGACCAGTCGAGGTCAAACTGATCGAGTGCCTCGATGATTTCTTCCTGAAGCAGACCGCCCAGCCTCGCTGATTCCTCGGAGCCGTCTTGAATGAAGACCTCGGTGCCTGGTGTCGGCGACGTGTTTGCCGTTGGCGCATTGTGATGGATCGAGATGATCGCCTTCGCCTCGAGGGCATTGGCGATTTCCGCTCGTGTCTCCAGCGGAATGCGGTAGTCGGCGGAGCGCGTCAACACCACCGTGAAGCCTCGCATTTCCAGTGCCCGAGCCGTCCGCTTGGCGAGGTCGAGGTTGAGTTCTTTCTCGGTGAGGCCATTCGAGCCGACCGCGCCCGTCTCGACGTCCCCGCCGTGACCGGGGTC
>CAZYLX010000578.1:0-3022 GCA_964648595.1 uncultured Acidimicrobiaceae bacterium | reverse complement strand
GGCGACGTTCGCAGAACGCTCGCCTCGATTTCATCACCCAGAGGCTCGGCGGCACGAGACGGAGGAGACACGATCGAGATCGCTCTCCGGCTTGTGAATCACACCGGGGCCATCGAGTCCATCACGGCGGTCGATGCGCTCGAGGGACGACCGCAAGGTGTGTGGATCTCGAACTGGCTTGCGGAGGAGGACGGACTGATCCTCGGCGATCGCATCGTGAGTCAGGAGTGCTCGCTTGTCGCGTCCGACCAACCCTGTTTTCGCACGCTTCCGGAGACCCCACTCACCGTTGTCGGAATCTACGAAACGCTGTGGGACGAGGAGCGCTCGTCGGCAGGGCTCCGCGTCATTCCTGGTATCGAGCCGGCCCTCATCCCCCAGTACATCCGCCCGTTCGCCAGTCCGAACTACGCCCTACTTCTTGCCACCGACGAACTGATGGAGGATCTCCGAGCTCCGGGATCCGCCCGTTGGTCAACCTCTCTTGATCGACCGATCGCGGGAGTTTCCGAGCTCCGCGAACGAGTTCGCTCGTTCCGAGTCCTCGAGAGCACGGTCGCCACTTCCCCAACCCTCACCGACCCGCTGGGCACCCTCTCCGCCGGCCAGGGTCGCACCCAAGTCTCGACAACACTTCCTGCAACCCTCGCTGCCACCGTGTCTGCCCTGGCCACCCTCGACCAACCGTTCCAATCGGTCCTGGCCGGAGGGATTGCACTCGGTTTGGCGGCGATGGCCGCCGGCGCGGCCTTTACCGTCATGCGGCGCTCGAAGGAGTTCCGCCTCTTGGCCGGAGAGGGCGACCGCTGGCCCGACTTCGCCAGAAGAGCCGCGGCACAACTGGTCGCCCCCACCGTGGCCGGCACCATCATCGGGATTGCAGCAGCAGTCGCCGTCGGGCGAAACGGCACCTGGCAGGGGTCATCCAACGGCCAGACCGAAGGCACCACGGTCGGCTCTGCTACCAGCGGTCCCATCACCGACGCCGTCTCACTGGCGTCGGTCGACATGACCGCGATCGTGTTCGTTGCCATCATCGGAATCGCCACCGGTGCGTTGGTGACAGGCGTGATGGGGCAACGAGCGCTCGGCGATCGCCCACCACTGGCAACCACAGAAATGGCAGGAGCGCTGTTGGTGACCTTGGCTGCCGTTGCCGGGCTTCTCTGGGTACAGGTCGGGGCCGACCCCGCCACGACCAGCCGAGCGGCCGTCGTCGGCGCGACGTCAGAGGTCAATGCGGCCGTCGTCGCGCTGCCCCTCACCGTGCTCGTTGCCGCCGTCGCCGCCGCGATGCTGGGCTTCCGTCAGTTGATCAGCCGCCTGGACCCACTCGCGGGACGGCTGTCGCCTGTGCTCTTTCTGGCCTGGCGTCGAATCGGGACCCGTGACCCTGGAAGCCAGGTCGTCATCGGTGGGCTGGCGGTGGCCCTTGGCCTCGTGTTGTTCACCACGGCCCTCGTCGCAACGCTCGAGGACACCGTCGACCTGAAACTGGCAACAGAGATCGGCTCCGAAACAATCGTCGAGCTGATCGGACCGCTCGACGAGGGAGTCGATCTTCCAGAGCGAACCACGGTGATCGGGCTCGGGCCGAGCCGGGTCGTTCCCGGCGATCGTCGTGTGCAAGTCGTTGCCATCGATGCAGCCACGGTGGCCGACGCAGTCATCTGGCCCGAACAGTACGAACTCAGCATCGACGAAGCACTCGAACTGCTGGCATCCGACGTCGGCGACGCCATACCCGCCATCGCCATCGAAGGCCAGACACTGCCACGTCGGGGATCATTCGGCGTGCGCACTCCCGTGCAATACGAGATCGTTGGCACCACGCCCTCGGTTCCGCTCGCTGCATCGGTCGGATCCACGCTGTTGGTCGGGACGAGCCGACTCGACGCCTTCGTCGCCGACGAATACGCGCGAACCGGTAGGTCCGGACTGCTTCCGAGCGAACGCTCCCAGCGCCTCGTCTCCGCCCTCTCCGGCGAGGACATCCAGCGATTCCTCGTCGAGAACGACGTACGGGAGCGGGGTGTCATCACGGCAACCCAACGGAGAGCCGACGGGTCTTTTGTTGCCCCTCGGTACGCGTTCGGCTACCTCCGCTGGTTTGGTGCGGTCGCCGCGCTCGGCTCGCTGATCGCGCTGCTGTTCTATCTCGCTGCTCGACGCAACCGGCGCGCCCTCAGCGCGATCATGTTGCGCCGCATGGGTCTCTCACCAACTCGCAGCGCATTGGTCACCACCATCGAGGTGTTGGTGCTCACCACGATCGGGGCAGCAACCGCTCTGGCCGTCAGCCCCGCCATCACCCGCAGGCTGCTCCCCCGGTTCGACCCGGCACCCCGGTTGCCACCAACCGTCGACCCGTCATTTCCGATCGCGCAGACTCTCGTCCTGCTGGTGGCCGGGCTCACGTTGCTCGGCGTCACCGTCTGGCTCTTCGAACGACGGGCCATGATGCGCCCAGAAGGGCCGGTGCTCCGTGCCACGGAATGATCGGTTCGACCCCGCTGACGGCGACGAGACCGTGTTCGAGGGTGTCGCCCTACCCGATATACCAATGCTCCGAAGCGAACCCCCGGCGGTCACGTGCCAGCACCTGACCAAGATCTACGTCGCGTCGAGCGGTCGCGTGCTTGCGGTCCGCGGCATCGACCTCGAAGTCGAAGCAGGCGTGACCACCGCCATCGTCGGACCATCGGGCAGCGGCAAATCATCACTGCTTCGCATGTTGGCCGCGCTCGAGCCGCCAACTGCCGGCTCCGTCGAGATCGCCGGCAACGATCTCTTCTTGCTGTCGAGGCGAGAACGAGCACAACGGCGAGGAGCGCTCCTCACTCACGTCTACCAGCGACCGGGAGACAACCTGATCGCCCATCTGACCGCTCGGCAGCAGTTGAGAAGGCTGGTGAACGCCAATCTCCGGGCCGGCGGCGACCTCGCCGGCGACACGATCCCCGACACACTGTCGAGCCTCGGCCTCATCCATCGCATCGATCACCGACCGATCGAGATGTCG
>CAZYLX010000577.1:0-3025 GCA_964648595.1 uncultured Acidimicrobiaceae bacterium | reverse complement strand
GGCATGGGTGCAGGCCACACACGACGTGGCTCCTGATGGATTCGACCAGACAATCACCGCGTCATTGCGCATGAACATCTTCCTTGAGCGCGGCCAAGTCGGCCCAGCCCTCACCATTGCTCGGGAGCTAGAGGCAACTGGTGTATTCGAGAGCAACAACCCCGATCTAGCCACTACCCCCTTCTCGTCACCGTCGCCGGTGTCGTCTATATGTGGGCTGGACAGACCAACGAAGCCCGACGGACCTTGGATCTGGCAAGTCAGAAGTCCGCAGACGACCAGGTCAACAGAACCCACCTACTGAGCCTGATCTACCACGCAATCAACGAATTCGACGCCGGAAACACAGCAACAGCAGAAACAGCTGCGACCGTGGCACTCGAGACCGCAGACCAGTTCGCGACGGCTTCCTACCCCACCATCGGACTGGCCTACGCGATTCGAGCAAGAACCACCACCGATCCGGTGAACGCCCACGCCGATGGGCTCCGCGCTGTCGAGCTGACACGACGAATGTCCAGTGATCTCGTGCTGGGCTATGTCCTTACGATCTGCGGCGACACGGTCCTCGATCTCGGTGACGCGGCCGGCGAAGCGTTCCTGATCGAAGCGAGAACGGTGATCGATCGTTGTCCCGATCCCGGGATAGCCGGCCGCTACCTGGCTCGCATCGAATCGAGGCACAGCGTCGGGGCAAGCCCAACACCTACGGACCAGATCATCGAGCAGCTGACCGAACGAGAAACCGCGGTTCTGCGATATCTGCCGACGAAGATGTCGCAACGAGACATCGCGTCCGAGCTCTACGTGTCGCTCAACACCGTGAAGACCCACTGCGCCGCCATCTATCGCAAGCTCGGTGTTGGAGGCCGCAATGCCGCCGTCCAAGCCGCACGCGACCTCCAGTTACTCTGAGCCATCGCGCGAGGGCAAATTACGGTCAACTACGGCCACGAGAGGCTCCCTGAAAGCAAGTCACGGATGTAATCACATCGATGATCCGGACTATCCACCGAGTCGGGGCTCCATGACGAAGTCCCGTCAGAAGTCACGACAGCCAGCAACAGATGAAGTCGAATGCTTGCCAAGGCCGGCTTCGGGCAGCGCTCCTCACGATCCACGGCGACCGGTGCTACTTCTCGGCAACTCGCACCGGCTGATTGGTCTCTTGGGTAACCTCCGATGGTGGATCACCACTCGGAGCTGTCAAGATTGACTCCGCGGAGTCACCGCACGGAAAGGCACCCGATGACGCAACCCGAACTTCGTCCGCTCGCGCGGACGATCATTCGACTCGACAACGAAGGGATGCCGGTCGGTGAGATCGCCTGGCGGTTCCGCCGAAGCCCCGGACACATTTCGCGGATCCTCGAATGGTCCGAGCTTCCACGCACCGCCCAGCAATCGCCCGAGGCCGAGCAGCTTCGCCCGATCGAACGACGCGTTCTCCAGGCTCGGAGCGAGGGCGTGGATCGTTCCGAGACGGCGGCCCGAATCCGCAGATCTCCCGAGCACGTCGCTCGGATCGAGCGCTACGCCGACTTGAAACTCTCCGCCTCGACCTGACTCAGTACTACCTACTAGCTGCGCCCCGAGGGTGGACCAGATTCCAACGCCATGTTCTACGATCTCGAGATGACCTCGATCACCGGCGCGAAGGTCGCCTTCTCACAATGCGCCGACAGCGTCTGCCTGGCGGTGAACGTCGCGTCGTTTTGAGGCCTCACCCCTCAGTACGCGTACGCTTGATCACGACGACAACGACGACTTTCCGATGTTCGCCAAGATCAAAGTCAACGGCGGCGTCGCCGTGCCTAGAACAACCGTAAGCAGGGGTTCTGAGCGGAGATCAGAGGGGTCCAGCTCGGGTCGTCGAAACCCGCGCTGACCAGCGAAAACCCTGGTCAGAGACCTCCCCCGGCCAACCGTCCGGGCAGCTTTCCAAGCGGAATACCGGGGTTGATTCCCCGTACCCGCTCCAAACGCCACATGGTGGACACCGCTCGTGGATGACTCCGGCCGCCCGCATGGTTCGAGCACGTACCGCACCCGCAGGTCGTCCCACTTCTCATTCCGGTCAGATCGTCGTCATGTCGTTGGCCATCCTCTCGTTGGTCATGACAGCGCCCCGGTCGTCCAGATCAGCACTTCAGCCCCGCCGGAGTCTGCGACGAGTTCCATGCTGTCGGCAGCGGCGAGGCGTACCGCATCGCCCGCTTTCAATCGCGTGTTCGACCCGAAATCCGCGCCGCCTCTGGCCAAGAAAACATGAACGAAGGGAGCTTCCGGCACAACGATCCGATCACCGGCGCCGAGCCGGGCACCCCACAGCACAGCGTCCTTCTGCTGGATCGAGATCGCCGCATCGTGGCCGCGCCCCGATGCGATCGGAACCAATTCGCCGGGGGTGAGCTGGTCGTTGATGTCGAGTTGCTGGTAACCCGGGTCGGTCGACTCGCGATCGGGGACCACCCACATCTGAATGAAGTGCGCCTCGCTGGTCGCACTCGCGTTCTTCTCCGAATGCCAGATGCCGCGGCCCGCACTCATGCGCTGAGCCAGGCCCGGATAGATCAGCCCACGGTTGCCCTCGGAGTCCTTGTGCTCGAGTTCCCCGTCGAGCACCCACGTCACGATCTCCATGTCGCGATGAGGATGGGTCTCGAAACCCGTGCCGCCAGCAACCCGGTCGTCGTTGAGGACCAGCAGCTGACCGTGGTGGATGTTGTCGGGCGCATGGTGGTTGCTGAAACTGAACGAGTGCTTCGAGTCGAGCCAACCGGCTCGAGTGTGAAATCGATCAGCTGAGCGGCGGACGTCGATTGCGGCTGACTCGGTCATGCCATCTTCAACCACGGTGACGGGAAATGTATTTCCATTCGGAAATAGTTCCCTCCGCAAGAGCTACGATGCGGTGATGACGACAACGACAAGCGCCGTCTCCACGTGGGAGCGACTCGTCCGGTTCCACCGCATCGCAACGACGGAGATGGACGACAACCTCCGCACTCGGTTCGGTCATTCA
>CAZYLX010000576.1:0-3029 GCA_964648595.1 uncultured Acidimicrobiaceae bacterium | reverse complement strand
GCCATAGGTGTGCTCGACCTACTCACCGATCGCTTTCGACGGAACGTTGACTCCGGAGTACAGCTCTCCCCCAGCGGTCTCCCAAGCGGCACAGCCACCAGCAAGCACGTACTGGTTTGTCCATCCGAGCATCTCGGCCCGGGCCGCCGCATCCTCGGCGAGAGTGCTGCGGTCCTCACCTGCGTCGCACCACACGGTTCGGGTGTCTCGGCGCGGCACCTGTCGTTCGAACATCAGCTCCATGCGAGAGAGCGGAATACAAGCGGCGTGAAACAGGTGCGAGTCGAAGAACACACCCAACTCTCGAGCGTCGAGCAGGGCCAGCTCATCGCCGTCGACGATCCAGGACTTCAGTGTTGCGGCATCAATGGTTTCGACCATCGGACTAGCAGAGCTCACTGATGAGGCGAGCCTCAGTGATGTTGCCTCCGGGCGGGAAGATCTTCCAGTCGTCGGCTTTGGCGTCGTAGTACTCCCGCTCTGCCAAGCGCTCGAGGGCGAGGCCATAGCAATGGAAGTTGAGCGAGGGAGCGTTCAGGTGAATCGAGTGCAGATCTTCGGGCAGCATCGCCACGCCCGTGCCGTTCTCGACCATGTGTTCGCTCACCTGTTCCACCCGTCCATCGGCGGTCCGGTCATAGAACTTGTTCAGCTCTTGACCTTCGAACCCCACGACGACGGCCCACGTCGTGTGATTGTGGGGAGGCGTCGACACCTCGCCGTCGGTCGAGTTCATGTAGAGAGCGAAGCGATCGTCGTCATCCTGGGAGATCCGGTAGAGAGCACCTCGACGGCGCCCGCTTCCGTCATCCTCGGGCACAGGAAATTCCTCGAACGTGAAAAGCTCGCGGTGAGTCGACAACTCGACCAACCGATCGCGGATGGCTTCGACCCCCTCACAGGTCACCCCCATCGACGACTCGATGCTGCGAATGTCATCGATGGCCTCGGCTACCGCTTCGGCTCGACGCTGCTTGAGATCTGTTCCGCTCATGTCCGGACGTTAGATGCCGGTTCGGGTCAATACGAGCCCAGTCAGTGTGAGCCCAGCCTGCTGAGGCCACAACCGCTACTCCGGCAGTGACACCAAACGATTCTCCCGAGGCCCCGCCATGGCCAGGACTCGGCGTTCGAGCCAGTTGACCGATGTGCGTGAGCGGGTGGACGCCGTCAGCTTGGTCTCCGTAGTATCGCCCAGGCCTCGTAGAGGCAGAGGGGTGCAGAGCGCGTCCGCAGCTCGTAAACGCCCTGTAGCAATTTCGTCGGCCAGGTCGCTGGTTGCCCTCACCGCCGCATGATGAGAAGGAGCTACTCCGTGGCCGAAGATCACAAGAAGCCCAACATCGTGTTCATGCTCGTCGACAACCTCGGTTGGGGCGACCCGGGTTGCTACGGCGGAGGGTCGGTCAGAATGGCTCCCACTCCGCGGGTCGACCAGCTCGCTTCGGACGGGCTACGCCTGACGAATTTCAACGTGGAGTCTGAGTGCACCCCGTCGAGGGCGGCGTTCCTTACGGGTCGGTATCCGATCCGCAGCGGAAATCACCTCGTAAGAACAACAGGCGAGCACGGTCTGGCCCCCTGGGAAGTGACGCTCTCCCAGTTGCTGAAGGATCGCGGGTACTCCACCGCCTGCTTCGGAAAGTGGCATCTTGGCAACACACCCGAGCGGCATCCCACCGCGCTCGGCTTCGACGAGTGGTTCGGTATACAGGACAGCACGGGCCCGGTCTTCGACCATCTCAACGGCAAGCCCGGCACGATCATTCGACACACCAGCGTCTGGGAGGGTGTCGCTGGTTCGCCTGCGGAGCGGATCGGCGACTACGACCCTGACGCCCGCCGTGAGCTCGACGGGCAAGTCGTAGAACGCGCCAGCCGCTACATCACTGATCGCGCCGCTGACGGTCAACCGTTCTTCCTCTACCTGCCCTTCACCCAGGTCCATCATCCGAATCTTCCCCATCCCGACTTCGATGGAGCGTCGGGCAACGGCGCCTTCGCCGATTGTGTGATGGAGATGGATCACCGAGCCGGCCAGGTGATCGACGCAATCGACCACGCGGGACTAGGCGACGACACGATCGTCGTGTGGGCGAGCGACAACGGCCCGCCCTCACACCCAACCCTCGGAGCGCAAGGATCGACGGGACCATTCCGCGGATGTCTCGGAAGCGCATACGAAGGCCAGCTCCGGGTGCCGTGCATCATCAAATGGCCCGGCACAATCGACGCCGGGCGAGTCAGTGATGAAATGGTGTCAATTCTCGACTTCTACCGAACGTTTGCATCGATTGTCGGCGCCGAAGTACCGACCGACCGAGCAGTCGATTCGCTCGATCTGGCGAGCCTCCTTGCCGGTGGCCCCTCACCGCGCGATGGCTTGCTCTGCTTTGTCGGAAAGACGCTGGCAGCAGTGAAGTGGCATCAGTACAAGCTGCACTACGTCGAATACGGAATCCAGCCCGGTCATCGCTACCGACTTGAGTTGCAGTTCCCGCAGTTGTTCAACATTGCTGCGGATCCGCGGGAAGAGTGGGACCTGCTTGCGATCAACCTCTGGGTTTCGGAGGCGGTCACACCGATGATCAGGGAATTCATGCGGAGCGTTCGTCAATTCCCGAACGTCCCCACTGGCGGCGACGGCCCAGTGGACGGCACGAACCTCGACGTCCTCGCCGGCCGCGGAAGCTGACAACTCGCCCCTCGGGCGGTCAGAGCGCCTGTCGGACTCGGCTGGCGATCTCGGTCGCCTCGGTCGGAGTCACAACCCCTGGCAGCCGCAGCAACAGGGCTGGGACGTCGAATGACGGCATTGCGAACACTCCTTGGTCGCGAACGCGGCGCGACAGCGCGATCCCGTCGCCGATGCGTCCCGAGTCGGGCCGGAGCGACCGATTCAATCCCACCCCACCAAGAGTCCAACCCCCAATTCCATCAAGCGTTGTTTCGAAGGCCTCGCTCGACTCCCTGACCTGGTCGAGGTAGCCCTCAGCTCGGATCACCTCCAGCACGGCAAGGGCCGTGAT
>CAZYLX010000575.1:0-3030 GCA_964648595.1 uncultured Acidimicrobiaceae bacterium | reverse complement strand
TTCAGCGGTCACAAGATCACCATTTTTCTGTGCTGTAGTGAACCGCTTGTTCTGTGACACTGCCGCCGCAGTTGATCCAGGTGGTGAAGCCTTTCGAAGGGTCATCTTCAGTCGATCGATGACACACGCAGGAGAGTTGGCCCGAATGTGGCGTCAGGCGGGTCTTGTCGATGTTGAAGAAGCGACACTCACGATCCGGATGGAATTCGAGTCCTTCGATGACTATTGGGCGCCGTATGTGGGTGGGGATGGCCCCTACGCCGCCTATGTGGCAACGCTCGACTCGACGGCGGGCGCCACATTGACTGACGCTGTGCGGCGGGCCTACCTGAGTGGCATGGCTGACGGCCCGAGATCGTTTGCCGCAAGCGCCTGGGCAGTCCGAGGCCGTGTACCCGAGGCACACTGAGAAATCGGCACGGAGGCCGACTCAGGTCACTGCTATTCGCCGATGTCCTCATTCCACAGTTCGGGGCGCTCCGTGATCATGCGGTGCATCAGTTCTCGACACCTTGCATCGTCGACCACTTCGACCTGCACTCCGCGTTCTCGGAGCAAATCCTCCTCGCCTATGAACGTCGTGTTCTCGCCGACAATCACCTTTGGGATGCCGTAAAGCAGGATCGCGCCGGAACACATTGAGCAAGGGGAGAGAGTGGTGTAGAGCACCGACTCGGCATAGACAGCGGCCGGGAGTCGTCCAGCGTCCTCCAGTGCATCCATCTCGCCGTGCAATGTGGGGCTGCCATTCTGGACCCGCCGATTGTGTCCACGTCCGATGATTCGACCGTCATGCACCAAGACGCTCCCGATCGGGATGCCGCCTTCCTCCCAACCGAGCGCCGCTTCTTCGATGGCCGCTCGAAGGAAGGCGTCGTGGCTTGCATCGTTCGTCATGTCTTCGCCTCGCTGGGCTCGTCCGCGACCTTGACAGCCACGACCATCTCGACGAGGTCGGCGCGGCCGACGAGCGTGGCAAACGGAGCGTCTGCTGCATCACGACCAAAGCCGATCCTGACCATGGTGTCGGGAGCGGTCATCCCGCTGGGATCGAACAGATACCACTGCCCGCCGAGGAAGGCCTCGAAGAATCCGTGGAAGTCCTGGGGTTCGAGACCCAGCGCATAGCCGGACACGTATCGAGCGGGTACGCCGAGCGCCCTGCACAATGCGATCGAAACATGGGCGTAGTCGCGACAGACCCCGGCACGTTCGAGAAGCACATCGGTTGCGCTGCTGGATGCGTTCGTGCTCCCTGCTGTGTACAAAAGGCTCGCCCCCACCCAGGCGCTGATCTCCTTCACACGTCCATAGCCGGGCTCGACCGCTCCGAAGTGACGCCATGCGAAGTCTCCGAGTTTGTCGGACTCGCAATAGCGGCTCGGGTTCAGATACGGCAGGACCTCGGATGGTATGGACGCGAACGGGACCTCTTCGCGAATGGTCTGGTCGTAGGACCAGTCTTCGATCGACACCGTGGCCCGATATCTCAGGTGCAGTTCTCCGGGTTCCGCGGCGAGTCGAATCAGCTGTTTGCCGTCGACGTACGGCACCACCGTCAGTTCGACATTGGGGGTCACCTCGATCGTCTCGCTCAACACGGTCTGCGTGGCGGTGTCGGCAGCGCTCACGGAGAAGGCAAAGGAGGTGTCATCGATGACCTCGTACCGCAACTCGGCATTGACCTCGAGCACGGTCATGGCGACAACTCCTCGTTGAATGGAAGGAGGAACGTAGCCCCGTCTGACAGCCGACGGGCGCTCAGGCCCCTGGGGTCCCGTGGCAGACGGCTAAACGAAAGACATCCCACGCCGATGCAGAAAGGGTTGGCATCACCGCGGCACCCGCCAGTTCTCTGGGAGCGCGTCGAGATGCTGCGGGAGGAGAATGAGGTGCGCCACATGATCAACATTGTCCGGTTGACCCCAGAGCTGTACCCGATCGCTCACCGCAGCGATGCGGCGTTGGATGCGACCGCGTGGTGACCAAATTGACCCGGACCCGGTTCGCCATCCCGATGGTCGCTGCAGCCATGCTCGTGGCGTGCAGTTACCCCATCGATTTCTTCATTGTTCATTCTTGCGGTGAGGTCATCAAGGTCGAGGTGCGCGGAGGCGACAACGGCACCAAGCCGACACGCTCGTTGGTTCAGTCCAACGAGCCAACCAAGGTGCACGACACGTGTTGTGGCCCACAGGACAGCTTCACTCTGATCGTCGGTGCTTGGTCTCAGGACATCGATCCCAGCGGTTTCGTGGAAAGTGATCCCTACGAGCTTCCGCTCGAGGCATGCCCCTCCTAGCCGAACCGATCACCGACGTGCCTGTGGGGTTGCACCGTCAATCCAGTCCCGTAGCTGGTGAGCGGGCAGTGCACCCACCTGACGCGAAACCTCAACGCCCTTGTCGAACAAGACCAACGTCGGGATGCCCTTCACGCCGAGTCGGCTCGACAACGCAGGCTCCACGTCGGCGTTGACCTTCACGATCCGCAACACGCCGGCCCGCTCCGCAGCCAGTTGCACCAACACCGGTGCCACCGCTCGGCATGGTCCGCACCATGGTGCCCATACATCAACCAAGACCGGGACGACTGATTGCTCGACCATGGAATCGAATTCGCCAGTGGTGACGTCGACCAACCACGGCAGGTCGGCGCGGCATTTGCCGCATCGAGGCCGCCCAGCGGCGACAACCGGTGTGCGATTGCGGGCTTGGCAACTGGGGCACACGACTTGTTGGGTCACATCGAACATCCTTTGTGAGCGTCGGCCCGGAACTCAGCCTGTCCACACGATTCTCGTCATGAGCCGGGTCTGGGCAGGGGCGAACGTCCCGAGGCGGCCGACGGACGAAACGCGTCAGCGCGCACCAGCTAGCGTCGCGACCTGATGGAGATGACTCGGTTCGATGCGCAGATCACGTTCTTGTACGTCACCGACCTCGTCCGGTCGGCAGCGTTCTATGGAGAGGTTCTGAACCTCGAACTCGTCCGCGAGCTCAGCCACCTTGACCAGATTCGCGGCCGAGA
>CAZYLX010000574.1:0-3033 GCA_964648595.1 uncultured Acidimicrobiaceae bacterium | reverse complement strand
CGGCGAGATCGAAGGTGTCCCAGATCGAGTGCTGGATGAATTCTCGGTCCGGACCGGGCAGATGCAGCACCGGTTGGATGTGAAGCTCGACCGGTTCGAAGCGACCTATGAGCGAGCGCGGAATGAGAAGGAACGCTGGAAGCTCGAACGCGAAGCCGCAGTCGATTCCCGACCAGCCAAGACCACCGATGTTGACGGGGCGTTGCTGCATCGGGAATGGGCAGAACGGTTCGATGGTCTCGGGATCGAACCCCAAGAACTCGTCCGCTCGGTGACAGGCAAAGGCCGAGGCGTGTCCATCGACAACACTGTCGCAACCGGCATGGCGAAAGAAGCCGTCGGGGCGTTGTCGGAACGTTCGGCATGGCGACGCAACGAGGTGATGCGTGAGCTGGCGGCAGCATTGCCATGGAACACCAACGCCCCACCCGCCGAGCTGGAACGACTGACGGATCTGACGATCGATCGTTACTGCATCGAACTCGGACCCACCATCGAGGTGACGGATCGTTCACCGGTGGTGTTGCGGCGTGATGGTCGGCCGATCACCGAAGCCCAACCGAACGTCTCCTCAGCACGCAGGAGATCGTGGATGGTGAACGATTCCTGGAACGGTGGGCCGAGCGCCGCCTGTCGCACATCGCCACCGATGACTTCACCGTTGGGGTGTTCTCCGACGTCGAGCTTTCTGGGCCGCAGCTTGAGGTCGCCGCCGCAGTCGCGGGCGACGCCCACCTCACAATGGTGGTGGGCCCTGCAGGGACAGGAAAGACCACGGCGTTGCAGGCGGGTGTGCGGGCGTTGCAGCGCGACGGCCGCCCCGTGTTCGGTCTTGCACCATCGGCCGCTGCCGCCGATGTCCTTGGACGCGAAACCGGTGTCTCGGCTGACACCCTCGACAAGCTGTTGCACGAACACTTCCGCAACCGTTGGATGAACGACCTTTGAGCCCCTTCCATCCGTGTAGCACGGCGTGCTACACTGCGAGGATGGGCCAGACCATCACACAACGAGAACTCCGCAACGGCAGCGGCGAGATCATGCGCCGCCTCGACGAAGGCGAGTCCTTCGTCGTCACCCGCAACGGCGTACCGGTCGGCGAACTAACACCACTGCGACGCCTCCGATTCGTCACCGCAGAATCCGTCACCGAGATCTTCCGCACAGCGCCAGCAATCGACCATGAACAGTTCCGTCGCGACCTCGACGACATCGCCGACCAGGAGATCACACCCCGTGGCTAAGGCCCGGACCCCACGCGGCATCCTCGACACTTCCGTCGTGATCGATCTCGACACAATCGAGGCGCAGTCACTGCCAACCGAGGTCGCAGTCACCGCTCTCACAATGGCCGAACTCGCCGCTGGCCCGCACGCCGCGACCAGCTCTGACGAGCGAGCACGTCGCCAGGACCGCCTGCAACGAACCGAAGCCGCTTTCTCCCCGCTCCCGTTCGACGCAGAGGCAGCCCGGGCGTACGGCCGAATCTACGCTGCAGTCGCCTCTGCAGGTCGAAAGGCGCGAGGAGCGCGAGCTGTCGACTTGATGATCGCAGCGATTGCCTGCTCGGTCGATCTTCCGCTCTACACCCGAAACCCGAAAGACTTCGCCGCCCTCGACGAACTCGTCGACATCGTCGCCGTTTGAGCGGCCCGCCTTCTGCGCAAACAACCGCACACCATCGGCGCCATCCACTCGCCAAAGCGCGAGAACCAACCCGATCAGAATGCCGGCTGTCGAGTGGATACTTGAGCCAGTGGTCTTGTCGATATGCGTGGGTCGAAACGAATCAGCATCCATCAGGCCTAGGCCGGTTCAGTGCGCCCTTGCAGATCTCAGATCTGCAGGCCCGTGGTCGCGCCGCCGTCAACGAGGTAGTTCGCGCCGGTGACGAAGCTGGCGCGTTCGCTGACGAGGAACGCGACCACGTTCGCCACCTCCTCGGGTGTGCCCAGTCGCCTGAACGGGTTCTGCTTGACGGTGGCATCCCAGAGCTTGCCGCCCTCCTTGCGCGCATCGTCCCACACCCCACCCGGGAAGATGATGTCGCCCGGGGAGACCACGTTCACTCGAATGCCGCGACGTGCAACCTCGAGAGCAAGTGACTTCACCATGCTCACGGTTGCGGCCTTCACCGCTGCGTAGGCAGGAATACGCGGCGCTCCCGTGCTGGCGGCGCGTGACCCGATGCAGACGATGTTTGCGCCCTCGTTGTTTCCCATTCTTTCGAGTGCGGCTCTGAGCAACTCATTGGTTCGAACCAGATCGACGTTGACCGAGGCGGTCCAATCAGGGCCCGCCATTGCGGACACGTTCGACACGACGATGTCGAGTCCGCCCATCTGGTCGGCTGCCCACTCCACGAGCGCAGATGGCTCACCATCGATAGCCATGTCGGTGGGGCGGTGATGCACCTCGCCTGACGCGGACAACTCGTCGGCTGCCGTCGCGAGATCGTCGGCGTTGCGCGCACAGATCGTCACGATCGCGCCCTCGTTCAACAGAGTCTGAGTGATGGACCGGCCAATGCCCTTGCTGCCGCCGGTGATGAGGATGCGCTTGCCGGTGAGATCGAGATCCATCGGGTCGCTGTAAGAGGAGAGTCTTGATCCACGCAGCGTCGTTCGAGCCGGTCAACGATATGCGTGCCTCCGCCCCACTGCGAGTCGACGGTCATACCGATCGTCTTGCCGGCTACGAGCGCGTCAAACTGGGTTTGGGGTTGTTGTTCTGAGCAAGTTGGGCCTGGTTTTGGGTTCGCGAGTAGGTGTTGGTTTCGCTACAGAACTCCCTTGATTGCAACTACGACAACGAGACGTTACCGTCTCGTTATTATGGGAACGGCCGCTACCGGCGACGCAGAAATTGATCCGCGAGTCGCCCGTAGCCAGGCGAAGGTACTGCGCGCTGCCATCGACCTTCTCGTGGAGGGCGGCCCGAGCGCTGTGAACGCCGAGGCTGTAGCCAAGTTGTCCGGAGTTGCGAAGTCGACCTTCTATCGCCACTGGGACTCAGCTGAAGCGCTGCTCGAAG
>CAZYLX010000573.1:0-3034 GCA_964648595.1 uncultured Acidimicrobiaceae bacterium | reverse complement strand
TCAGGGGCGGCGATGGTGCCGCCCGACGGGTATTGGCAGGCGGTCGAAGCGGCGTGTCGGGCCAACGGCGTTCTGCTGATCGTCGACGAGGTGATGACGGGCCTCGGTCGAACCGGCCGAACGTGGGGCCACGAGCACTTCGACATCACACCCGACATCATTGTCGGGGGCAAGGGGTTGTCCGGCGGCTATGCCCCAATGGGCGGCATCTACACGACACGCGACATCGTCGATCCGATTGCCGCTGCCGGAAACGACCTGATGTATTTCACCTTCAGCGGCACGGACCTCGCGTGCGCCATCAGCTTGGAGGTCTTGAGGATCATGAGACGAGAAGCTCTCGTGGAACGAGCGGCGAATATGGGGCAGCGGCTCCGTCTCCGGCTGGAGGAAGATCTGGCTGATCACCCGAACGTGGTCGACATTCGAGGCCTGGGTCTGATGCAGGGAGTCGAGCTGGTGAAGGATCGGGCGACTGGCGAGCCGTTCCCTCGAGCAGTCGATCTCTCCGGCCGAGTCGCTGCCGCCGCCCTCGATCGTGGCGTGTGGATCTATCCCTGCGGCTCGGGCCCGGTCGACGACGGCATCCTCATCGGCCCTCCGTTCACGGTGACCGATGATCACATCGAGACGATTGTCGGAGTCCTCCGGGAGTCGATCGACATCGCAGTGGAATCGGTCGGCTGAGAAGGAGGCTCTGCCTGTTATGCGTTGCGGATGGACGGCCGGAACGTGAGCAGAGGGATGGTGATGGCCATCGTCACCAAGCCGACGACGCGCATCGTGACCACGGGGCCGAGCGCCGGTGCCAAAACCGTCTGAGCGAGAGCCCCGAAGGGGAGGCCACCGGAGAAGCCGAGCGTCATGATCCCCATGACCCGACCCATCATCGCATCCTTGGTGTGCTGCTGGAGCAAGGTGCGGTGGGACGCGATCGCAATTCCGGCGTTGATTCCCCATCCGATCATGATGACGACAGCGGCCCAGTAGTTCGGCGCGAAGCTCAACAGGAACTGGCCCATCCCGAGCCCGACACCGATGAAGATGGCGACGTTGCGGCCGTGCCGCATGTCTTCGCGTCTGGCAACGACCGCTGAGCTCGCCAGCATGCCGATCCCGAAGGTGCCGAGGAGCAGGCCCGCGGCAATCGATCCTTTTCCGAAGTCCTCCTCGACGACGCGGGGCATGGCGATCTGCATCACGCTGAACGACGATCCAAGGACCAGCGTGACGATGAGGAGGCTCCTGCGAGGCTCGGAACCCAGGCCGTAGCGCAGCCCCTCCATGACATCGGTGCGAAGTCTCTTGGGCTCGCCTTCGATCGGAGGGTCAGGGGGAATCGTGACTCCCAGGAGAAGGATGAAAGACACCCCGAGGGCAACGGTGAGGAGCCCGAACCCGCCCTCATTGCCGAACAAGGCAATGGCTCCGCCACCGAACGCAAGCCCGAGGAAGCTGGCGGCCTGCGCTCCCCCGTTCTGCAGTGCCGCGGCGTTCATCAACCGCTCTCGCGGAACCAGCTTTGGCACGATGGCGTTGAGGTTCGGTTGCATCATCACCAGCGCAGTGCCGAGAAGCGCTGCTGCCACGCCGGTAAGGCGTGGCGTCGTGGCATCAGCCGCCACCACCGCAGTCCAGATCGCCATCAGGACTGTTGACATCGCAACCCAGAAGAGGATGAAGCGGCGACGGTCGGATCGATCGGACCACGCACCGGCCGGGAGGGCCAAGAGGAGCGCCGGTAGTCCGAGCGCAATCCCGACCAGGCCTTCGGCCGACGGCCAGTCGGTGAGTGTCACGATCAGCCAGACGAAGACGAACCGAAGCGTGCCATTCGTGCCGAACACGAGAATCTGGGCGATCCAGTAGCGCCGGAAGTTTCTGTCGGCCAGCAGCTCAGAGACAGGCGAGCGTTGTGAGGCGTCGGTCGTCGTCACTGGCGCATCCTGCCATCGTTCGCAGAACCGGGCCCATTCCGTTCAGTCTGTCGCCCAACAACGAACCCCGAAACCAAAAGGGGGACACCCTTCTCATCTCAGGCATCGACTTCCTTGACCCGATCGCCGGCGAGGACCGAAGTCAGGTCGTAGGCGGATTGAGAACCCATGACGAGTTCGGCAGCGAGCTGACCCGTCATCGGGCCGCGACCGAAACCGCCCGACGCAAGGCCCCCGGCGACGAAGAGGCCGTTTCGGCCTGTCACCGGGCCGATCAGTGGCCGTCCGTCGAGGCTGAATGGCATCAAGCCCGCCCACGTTCGTGTCGAGGGCCAACGGGAGAACTCGGGAAAAAGCTCGCCGGTGTGGCCATGGTTGACGGTGATGCCCACCGAGTCGACGGTCCGGTCGTTGGACAGCACACGGTCGCCGCCGAAGACGATTTCGCCGTTCCGGCGCTGCCGCCCGTACAGGTGGCGAGTCGTGCGTTGTTTGCCGATGTGGGTCAAGTTCGGTGGTAGGTCGTCGACGAGTTGCTCGGTGCTCCATTGGCGCATCGACTCCGCTGCGGCGACGGCATGGCGCAGGATCGGTGGTTGCGGTGCTGACGCCCACATCTGGCCGCGCACCGCAACCACCGGGATGTCGACACCAACCATCCGGCCGATTTCGTTGCTCCACGGGCCAGCAGCAATGACCACAGCATCGGCGCCGATCTGGTTGGGCTGTCCGTCGGCAACGATGTCGACCTGCCACCCTGTGCTTGTGAGCTGCCGGAGGTCGGTGACGGCGCAGTTGGTACGAACACTTGCACCCTCAGACTCGGCTGCGGCCGCGAAGGCTCGGGTCGCCGCGACAGGTTCAGCACGGGCGGCCAGAGGGTCGAGAATGGCACCGAGCAAGGACGGGTCGGCTGCAGGTTCGAGGGCCTGGAGTGCTTTCGAGTCGATCAACTCGAAGCAATGACCGGCGCTCCGGTCAGTCTCGACCTTCCCCTGGGCCCACTCCCATTCCTGTTCGGTGCGAATCAAGACGAGCGTCCCGGTTCGGTCAAGGCTCATGTCGTGGCCGAGGTCGTCCGCGAGGTGGACGTATCG
>CAZYLX010000572.1:0-3034 GCA_964648595.1 uncultured Acidimicrobiaceae bacterium | reverse complement strand
TCACGATCACCAGTCTTGTCTTGGGTTTCTTGATCGAGCCGTTGGTCGGAGAGCTGCTCGAACCCTTTGTCGAGCCACTTTTCGGGACTGGATCGGGCTTCACGATCGCATTGTCGATCGCCATCGCCACCGTCATGCAGACGGTGCTCGGTGAACTCATCCCGAAGAACATTGCCATCGCGAAACCCGAGGCAGTTGCACAGGCGTTGGCCCCAACAGCGCGGGTTGTCCACACGATTCTCACCCCTTTCATCATCACCTTCAACGGTGCTGCGAATTGGTCGGTTCGTCGTCTCGGAATCGAACCGAGGGAAGAGCTGAGTGCGGTCAGAAGCCTGGAGGAGATCGAGTATCTGATCCGTTCATCGGGAGAGACGGGGACGATCGCCCCGGATGCTGTTGATCTGTTGACTCGTTCGCTTCGATTCAACAACAAGGACGTCGCCGATGCATTGACGCCGCGGGTCCATGTCACCGGCCTCCCCATCGACTCGACAGTCGGTGACCTCGTTGAACTGACGCGGGCCAGCGGTCACAGCCGCTATCCCGTCTACGGCGACGATCTCGATGATGTTCGCGGCGTGGTCGACATTGCGTCGGTCTTCTCGCTGGCTGGGGAAGACCGCGAATCGGTTCCGATCCGCCAGATCCTGCGCGAACCGACCGTCGTCCCCGAGACGCGTGATCTCAATGACATTCTCGACGACTTCAACCGCGTCGACACCGATCTGTTGATCGTGCTCGACGAGCACGGCGGCATGGCAGGTGTCCTCACGCTCGAGGATGTGCTCGAAGAGCTGGCCGGTGATGTCGACGACGAGTACGACGCGGCAACCAGAACCACTCGGCCCCGTATTGGTGTGTCGGTCGTGGCCGGCACGCTTCATGCCGATGAGGTGGCTGAGGCCACCGGGTTCGAGATGCCAGACGGCGACTACGAGACCGTGGCGGGGTTCGTGCTTGATGTGCTCGGTCGGATTCCCGACGAGGGTGATGCGTTCGACCACGAAGGTTGGCAATTGGAAGTGGTCGCCATGGACCGGCTCCGGGTTGCCTCACTGCAGATCGTCGCTCCCGACGAGACCGTTGTTGACGATCTGCCTGTGGCCGGGGGGCAACGATGATGCTCCCGAACGGCCTGCCACTCTTCGCCAGCAGCGAATCGGCCGTGCTTTCGACGGGTTGGTCGCTGACCGTCGCCGCCGTCCTGATCATTCTCAATGGCTTCTTCGTTGCTTACGAGTTCGCGATGATCGCCGCCAAGAAGTCGGCGTTCGAGGCCGCAGCTGAAGAGGGTCGGCGAATCTCGAAGGCGGCCGTCGATGCGATGTCTGACCTCTCGATGCAGTTGGCCGGCGCCCAACTCGGTATCACGATCGCAACGCTCGGACTGGGTTACGTGGGCGAACCCGTTCTCGCCGCCGTGTTCGAGGACCTGCTCGATCAGCGGCTTTCCGAAGACGTCACGACGGTGGCCAGTTTCGCGGTTGCCCTGTTCATCGTTTCGTTCCTGCATCTCGTTGTCGGCGAAATGGTTCCGAAAAACATCGCGATTGCTGCGCCCGAGCCGACCGTCCGCTGGCTGGTGTTGCCGGCCAAGTTCTACGTCACTCTTTTCCGCCCTGTGATTCTGTTGCTCAACACGCTTGCCAATGCCGGTTGCCGACTGGTCGGAGTCGAACCCCGCGACGAGTTGACCTCATCGCACAGTGCAGCCGAACTGGCGTCGATTTTCCACCTGTCGTCGGAAGGCGGCGGCATTGAGTCCGACAGCGCCGATCGGTTGCGCGGCGCCCTGGATTTCGCGGAACGTACTGTCGGTGAGGTAGCTCGGTCGCTCGACGAGACACCAACGATTCGCCGTGGAGACACCTTTGCTGTTGCCGAACAGACCGTTGCCGAGCACGGCGTCACCCGGTTGCCGGTCCGCTCGATCACTCGCGGCGCAACGAGAATTGTCGGGTACGTCCACGCAAAGGACTTGTTGGTGTCGTCGGCGGACCGCTCTCAGCCCGTGCCCGATTCTCTGCGCCGCGACATGGTCGTCGTCCGACCCACTCAGACCTTGGTGCAGGTGCTCCGCATGCTCAAGCAGCAGCGTCTGCAGATGGCGCTCGTTGCTGAAACATCCGGGCCTGTCGGTGTCATCTCGGTGGAGGAGACCATCGAGGCCTTGACTGAGCAGAGACTTGCGATCGAGTGATGGCATTGCGCGAGTGATGGCATTGCGCGAGTGATGGCACGGCGTGAGTGATGGCACGGCGTGAGTGACGCGATCGACCGACTGACCACCGAGAGTGGTGCTTGGTCACGTTCGGGCGTGTCACCGCTGCCGTAGCACCGCTATCGTCTCGGGTCGTGTTCTCATCGCTCTCACTTGCCATGCTGTTTCGTGGCAGAGCCCTGCGCGCTCTGGTCGCCATTGTCGCAGTGGCGGGAGTGCTCGCCGTTCCCGTTGACGCCCAGGAGACGCCTGGTCTCGAGGAGGCCCGGGCACGAGCGTTGATCCTCACGCAAGACATCAACAACGCCGAGGTCGCACTCAGCGAACTCGAGACTCAGATCGTGGCCGCCACCGCCGCTCGGGAAACAACGGCTGCGGAGCTCGACGGTCTGAGCGAGCGGGTCGCGATCGCGGCGATCGAAGGGTTCTCGCGGACGAACGATGGCCCCAATCTGCTCACCGGCTCCGACCTCTCTGCTTCTTTGCGCGGTGAGGTGCTCGGAGAAGCAGCACTGGGGATCGACGCGGATGCCATCGAGGATTACCGGGCAGTTTTCGAGGACCTTGCACTCCTCGACCAGCAACTGGACGAGGCGCAGATCGCGCAAGATCTCGAGTTCGAGGCGCTCACGAGTGCCAGGGCCGACCTCGAGGTTGAACTCGTGCGGCTCGAGGAGCTGGAGCGTGAGCGGCTCGCCGAGGTCGCCCGACAAGAAGCACTCGCCCGCCAACGCGCTGCGGAAGAAGCGGCAGCCCGCGCTGCGCAGGCCGCAGCCGACTCTTCACTGGCCTCGTCCAATGCAATCGCAG
>CAZYLX010000571.1:0-3034 GCA_964648595.1 uncultured Acidimicrobiaceae bacterium | reverse complement strand
GGACCGGCCAGTTGGAGTTCGCCGTCGCTCCCATCTGGCAGCGCCTTCAACGTCTCGGGATCCACGATTCGGAATGCGGCCGTTGGCGATGCCAACGAACCGCCGGCACGCTCCCGGCCGGTGATGTCTTCGCCGGGATCGCGCAATGCGAACAAGGCCTGCACCTCACTCATGCCGTAGAGGCCGGTCAGCGTCACCCCCCGCTCAGCCGCTCGCTCGACGACTCCGTCGAGCGAGGTGTTGAAGCGGCCGTAGCCGCCAACGCGGATGCTCGAGAGGTCCTCGGTCGTGCCGAGCAACCGATGGAACATGTCGTCGGAGCCGTTCATCGCCGTGATCTGTTCCGATGCCACCAGCGCGGCAATCGCTTCTGTATCGAATCGGTCAGGAAGCCAGACAGTGCTGCCGGCAGCCAACGCGGCAGTCAGCCCATCGAGGCCGAACACGCCGCAGAGCGGGAGCGCCACCAGCACCCGATCATCAGCGGTGTAGGCGAACCGGTCGGATGCCTCCCCGGCATGGGTTGCGATCGAACGTTGGGTGTGCAGCACCATCTTCGGGCGGCTCGTTGTACCCGAGGTGGTGAACACGACGAAGGGGTCGTCCGGTGCGGCTCCGCTCTGCCCGCCAGTCCCGGTTGGAGCCACGATCGTGCCGATGTCGCGGACACGATTCGAAGGGGCCACAGGTTCGAAGATTCCAGGCAGGGCGTCAGTGATGACCAGGGACGCCCCTGAGCGCTCGACGAGCGATCGTGCCTCCTCGGGTGCGTAGCGACGGTTCACCGAGACGAGGACGAAGCGGCCGGCCGCCGCAGCAGCAATGCATCGAAGGTAGGGCAGCCCGTTGTCGGCGTAGATGGCGACTCGATCACCTGGAGCGAGGCCATCGTGTGCCCAGGTCTCGGCCAATCGCCGACCTTGCTCTCCAAGCGCTCGGCTGGTCGTCGATCCGGCGCTGGTGTGAATCCGCGAATCTGAGGCTTCGAGAAGCTCGAGAACAGTGACGGCCATGGTGAGAGGCCAGCAAGCTGGGGCCGTTCTGTCAATTGGAGCTCGGCCAAACCAAGGCCAGGCGCCAGGACTTGCCGGGTCAGGTTGTCGGAACAGTCGTGACGAGGACGCCAAGGAAGTGCGTCCATCCATCACGATGAGCGTCGCCTGAGCCTCCTGGTAGGCCGTCGTGGCGAAGTTCCAGCATGGTCGAGTCGTGATCACCGGTCAGCGTGATGGTGACGGTGCTCGACCCTGGTGGAACGTGCTCGCTCTCCTCCCACCCCCAGGTGAAGACGACCCGATGAGGTCGATCAACTTCGAGGTAGGACCCGGATGCTTTGTCCGTGCCGTTGACATTGAGCCAGAACATCCCGCCGGGGCGTGGTTCGATGTTGGCCTCGGTCCCCATCCATCTCAGCATCTTCTCGGGATCGACGAAGAAGTCGAAGACGATGTCGCGAGGAGCGCCGATCTCCTGCGTGAGGACCAACGTCTCACCTTCGATCGGTTCGCCGGTCGTGGCACTGCTCGTGTTGGTCATCGTTTCGCTCGGTCCTCGTGTTGTTGTTTCTGATTGTTCCAGTGCTCGCGTTCGGCCTCGATGCGCAGTGTCTGCAGCGAGGATCGCCAGAAGCCGTTCATCCATTCAGCCAGCTCGGACAAGCCCTCTGGACGCGCCCGGTAGTAGCGCCGGGTCCCTTCACTTCGCACGTCCACGAGTTCGGCGTCGGCGAGCACACGAAGATGCTGGCTGATGGCCGGCCGGCTGACATCGAAGTGTTGGGCGATGTCGGTCACGGTGCGCTCGTCGTCGCGCACCAAGCGAAGAATCTCTCGTCGTCGTGGTTCAGCGAGGGCCCGGACAGCAGCATCCATTTCGACAGTATAGACAACTCCGTTAGTTCTCGCTAACGTAAGCCGGAACTTACCCCTAGGAGTCAACGAATGTCCGACGAAATGCTCAACCGACGAGGCACTCACGTCGATGCTGGCCTTCGTCGGACGCCGGGGCTGATGATGAAGTACGGGCGGCTGGCTGGGGCGAGCTCACAGCACGTGGAGGCTCGAGAACAGCTGCGGCTGGCCGAGGCGAATCTCATCGAGCGCCGGGAGGCGGTCGCGGCGATGCGACGCTCGCTCCCTCCAGGGCCAGTGGTCGAGGACTACGTATTCCGCTCCGGCAGCGACGAAGTCCGATTGAGCGACCAGTTCACCGGGTCGGGCCGGGCCCTGATCGTGTTCCAACTCATGTACGGCAAGGCGCAAACGCAGCCCTGCCCGATGTGCACGATGTGGCTCGACGGGCTCGACGGCGTCGCACTCCACCTGGACGAGAACGTCGACCTGGTCGTGGTTGCAGCCGCCGATTTCGACCCGCTGCTCGCCCACGCGAGCAGCCGGGGCTGGCGAAATCTTCGGCTTCTGAGTGCAGGCGGAAGCACGTTCAAGTTCGACATGGGCAGTGAGGACGGGGACGGCAACCAGCAGTCAGCCATCTCGGTTTTCGAACAAGAGGACGGCGGCACGATCCGCCACACCTACACCGCTTACCCGCAATGGAGCGACACCGATCATCAGCGGGGGCTCGATCTCTTGAGTCCGGTCTGGCACATGCTCGACCTCGCTCCGGAGGGCCGTGGCGACTGGTACCCGAGCCTCTCGGGCGGGGCCGGCTGACGAGCGCCAGACCCGCAACAACAACAACAACAAGGGAGCAGACAATGCCAAAATTCCTTCTCGCCTACCACGGTGGCGGAATGCCAGAATCAGAAGCAGAACAAGCCGTGCACATGGCGGCATGGGGCGAATGGATGGGAGCGATCGGTGAGTCGTTCGTCGACATGGGAGCGCCCTGTTCGACAGCCAAGACCGTGACACGAAACGGTGTCGCCGACGGTGGCGGCCCGAACCCCGTGAGCGGATACGGAATCGTCGAGGCCCTCGATCTCGATGCGGCCTCCGAGATGGCGAAGGGCTGCCCGATCGTCACGCTCAGCGACGGCTCGGTCGAAGTCGCCGAGACCTTCGAAGTGAACATG
>CAZYLX010000570.1:0-3042 GCA_964648595.1 uncultured Acidimicrobiaceae bacterium | reverse complement strand
GCAGGCAAGACGACCCTTTTCAACCTGCTGACCGGGTTCGATACACCCGACTTCGGCGAGTGGCACCTCAACGGTGGACCGCTCGTTGGCGTTGCGGCATTCCAGGTCGCCCGGCGCGGCATGGTCCGCACGTTCCAACTCACCCGCTCGCTCGCTCGGCTCACGGTGATGGACAACATGCTCGTGGCAGCCAAGAACAACAAGGGCGAAGGCCTCTGGGGAGCGTTGACCGGCGGATGGCACGCGACCGAACAAGCCAACGAGGAGCAGGCCGCGGAGCTCCTCGAGCGTTTCGGCCTCGAGCACATGGCCGACGAGTATGCCGGCGGGCTCTCCGGCGGCCAACGCAAGCTCCTCGAAATGGCTCGTGCCCTGATGATGAACCCCGAAGTCGTGATGCTCGACGAACCAATGGCGGGTGTGAACCCTGCGCTCACCCAGTCGCTCCTCACCCACATCACCGGCCTCCGAGACAGCGGCAAGACCGTGGTATTCGTCGAGCATGACATGGACGTGGTGCAAGAGATCTCTGATTGGGTCGTCGTGATGGCTCAAGGACAAGTCATCGCTGAGGGACCCCCAGGGGTGATAACGAAGGACCGCACTGTGATCGACGCGTATCTCGGCGAACATCATGGGGAGGCAGCGACATGACCAGCCACCTCCTCATCGCCGATGCCGTCGTCGCCGGCTACCTACCGGGAGTCGACATTCTCCGCGGCGTCGACCTCACCCTTGATGATGGCGAACTGGTCGGCATCATCGGGCCCAACGGAGCAGGCAAGTCGACGCTCATCAAGGCGATCTTCGGCTTGGTAACCGTTCGCGACGGATTCGTGACGCTTCGCGGTGCCGACATCTCCAACCTCGCGGCACACGAACTCGTCGCCCGCGGCGTCGGCTATGTCCCGCAGCGGGCGAACGTCTTCCCGTCGCTCACCGTCGAAGACAACCTCCGCATGGGTCTCTATCTGAATCCCAAGGCATGGGACGAACGCATTGCCGCAGTGGTCGAGATCTTCCCGCTCCTCGCCGATCGTTCCGAGCAACGAGCCGGCTATCTCTCCGGTGGTGAGCGTCAGATGGTCGCCATCGGGCGGGCGCTGATGATGGATCCGTCCGTGCTGCTCCTCGATGAGCCGTCGGCCGGACTCTCTCCCGCGAACCAGGACCTCGTCTTCGAGCGGGTCCGTTCGATCGCCGACTCCGGCGTCTCGATCGTCATGGTCGAGCAGAACGCCCGGCGCTGTCTCCAGATCGCCGACCGGGCCTATGTGCTCGACCAAGGCCGCAACGCCCACACAGGGCCGGGTCGTGAACTCCTCCACGATCCCCGCGTGATCGATCTGTATCTCGGCACACTGGGCAAGGTGGACTGAGACACGAACCATAAGGCACAAGAGTGGGGCCCGGCTTACGCCGGGCCCCACTGCAGTTTATTGGTCGATGGAGTGGCTGGATCAGCCGCCGGCCACGACCTGCTCGAGCGCCGCAGCGACACCCTCAGCGTCATAGAGGAAGATGTCGTACGTCCCGATGGTCGGCTCGTTGCTCGGACCGAAGTCGAGCGGACCGGATGCACCGTCATAGTCGATATCTGTCCCGACCATGATCAAGGCGAAGCATTCCTCGAACAGCGAGCACTTCTCGCCGCCCTGCGTCACGTTGCTGATCTCCGCGACGAACACCGACGGATCGGCGCTCTGCGCAACCTGTGCAGCGAGCACCGTGGTCATCAGGCAGTCATACTTCTGCGCCGAGAAGATCGTCGCCGTGCCCGGGAAGGCCGCTTCGAGCCGGCTCGGGAACGTCGCTTCACCGTTGGCCGGCGATGCGGAAGGTGCGGTGCCCTTGATGCCCTCCATCAGCGCGGTGTTGCCACCGAGCTGGTCGGAGCCGACGGTGTCCTTGAACCCGTCAGCGACGTAGATAGAACCTTCATAGCCGGCGCTGTTGAGGTCGAGCAGAAGCTGCCCGCCCTCTTCGAACGTGATCATGACGAGCGCCTCTGCGCCACTCGCAACGACGGCCTGTGCCTCCGTGGCGAACGATCCTGCCTGCGGGTCGTAGGCCTCTCTGAGTACCACGACACTACCGAGTTCGTCAGCGACGAGCTCGCCGAAACCGACGCCGTAGTCGTCGTTGCGCCACAGGACGGCCACCGATGCCGGCGCGTCACTCGCAACGACGTCAGCGAGCGCTGGGCCCTGCAGGTTGTCGGACGGCGCCGTGCGGCTGTAGAAGGGGTCATAGTCGGTCGAACTGAACGTGGCGGCCGTGTTCGAACCGGAGCACATGGCCACTGCGCTGCTCTGCACCTTGTCGACGATCGACAGCGAGACGCCGGAGGCGGCTGCGCCGATGATGCCGGCGTGGTCACCGGTGAGATACTTGTCGACGGTCGTCGCGGCAACGTTCGGATCGGTACCGGAGTCGCCGTATTCGACCACAACGAGGCCCGGTGAGACCGCGTTGATCTCGTCGGCGCCCATCCTGATCGGGTTCTCGAGCGCTTCGATGATCGGAGCGAGCTGCCCGGTCTGGGGGAGCACGGTGCCGATCTTGACCGGAATCGGCTCAAGCGCCATCGTTGCCTCGGTCGTTGTTGTTGTGTCGGCAGCGTCGTCATCGCTGCTACACGCGGCTGCAACAAGGCCGATCGCCAGCACCAGTGCCGCGATCTGCGACAGTCTCCACTTTTTCATAGTTGTTCCTCCAAGTGATTGCCCTGGTTATCGAATGCCCTGGATAACCAGGAACCCCGGACGAACGCCGGGGTCGCCGCAAGATAGGCCTGAGAGACCAATATGCGCAAGGCCTTGCAGCGATTGAGCTACGGGCCGCCAGCTACCAGCTGGCAACAATCAGTCGGCCGATGTGGAATCGCGCACCATCTGCTTGCCTCTGTGTTGCTGGTAGTTGGTAGCTGGCCTTTCGGGACTGGCGACTGGGGACTCCCTTGCCCCTCTTCCTTCCTACTCTCTGCTCATGACCGACGACTCTCGATCCCATGTTGCGCGACAGCGAAGCCGGTTGACGGCG
>CAZYLX010000569.1:0-3043 GCA_964648595.1 uncultured Acidimicrobiaceae bacterium | reverse complement strand
CCAGAACGATGTCGATGCGCTCCCGAACGTGAACCCACCGGCCCGGAGGTCTGACCAACCCGATTTCAACGAGGGCGGCGGGAGGAATGAGATGTACCTGTCTCCGCGGCAAGCGGCAAGACGGGGCATGGGTGAACCTGTTTCCGTGTGCTTGGCAGGTCGAGAAGGGTGAAGCGCTTCGATAAAGGTCGGCTTCGGTCCGACCGATGGGACCCCTAGAGACGACCTCATGCCAAACGGAGGAGACGGAATCGTGAAGACCTCGAAGATCGGCTACATCGCCTTGGCTGCGACCCTTGTGGTCGGTGGTTGCGGTGCGAGTGAGTCGGATGCTGCGACTACCGCCCCTCCGCCGGAGACTACAGCGACCACGACGACGACCTCTTCGACAACTACGACATCCACGACCACGACGACAACGACTGCTCCGACGACCACAACTACGACGATTCCCCCACTCACGTATGAGTCAGCCGAGTGCACTGTTTGGGAAGCTGCGGCATGGTTCTCCAGCGACTATGCCGACTTCGGTGTGGCCACCGACTCAGACGCTGCTCTTCCGGAGTTGGGTGACGCTCTTCGAGAGATCGGGGCTCCAATCGATGAACTCGATGAACTGACGACGACGGCGGCGTTCTCGAATTGGCTAGTGGATCAGGCAAAGACGACGATCCTCTATGAGGGTGACGATCTGCAGCTCACGCAGCTCATCTTGTGTGCGGCTGCGATCGACGGCGGGATTGTCGTGAACGTGGACGAATCTGCTGACGCATCCGAGCAGCTAATGGAACGGTTCGTGCAGGTCTACGCAGGTAGATACGATCTCCCAGGCAAGCAGGTCACCGAAGCTGAATCGGCTGATCTCGATGCCGCCCTTGATGCCGATGGCGACGGCATCTACTTCACGCACGACGGCCAAGGGGACTCAGAGGACTTCCTTGTACCGCCCATGCTTCGAGTGAATTACACGGGCTCTTATCAAACGTGCGCATTCGATCTGCTTGAGTCGTCCACGGGGAACAGGCTCGACTTTGTGTCGGGCCTGGATGGGGGCGGATTCGTTCGGATGAATCTTTCGATATCCCAACCTACCTTGGTGTACGTGTCGGATGTCATCGGATGCCGTGGCGGTGAGCTGCAGTTCGGACCCAACCCGTAGGTCCCGAGATGCAGTCGATGGTGCGGTCACGCACTGGGTTGGTGGTTGTGCGCCGCTCTCTTCGGTAGCTCTGTCGTGCCTCCGTCGGCGTATCCGAGGTAGCCGAAAAGCATCGCCTCCTCCGACCGGTAGAACGGCACCGGTTGGAGTGAACGGAGATGCTTCAGGCTCGGTAGGTGGTCGATTGCGGTGCGTTCCCAGTTGCCTTCTGGGTGGTCGCCTGGGCCGGCAATCCATCGGATGGCTTCCTCGAGGTTGATGGCGAAGTCCGCAGCCTCGGTGTTGGCGCCTTGCTCGGCGAGGTGGGCCCGGTAGTCCTCGAAGCAGAGCCATTCCTCGAGCTGGTCGAGAACCGGACGGACTCGCTGGGTACGTCGCAACCGAGTTCGGACATGCGGGTACCGACAGTCCGCTGGCGGCGACGATCCGGGGTGAGCAGGCTCGCCTCGATGCGATCGGTCAGACGGCCGGATCGGTACCGCACGTCACGCGGTGGGATGACGAGTTGGCGAAGGCCGAGTCACGGGGTTAAATCCAGAAGACGCTTGCGATGAAGAGCCAGCAGATTGGAACGGTGCTGCAGCCGTGAGCGGCCCATCGAGAAGGGGACGATGATCGCAAAGAACCGGCATTGTGCCCTTCAGAGCCGGCTGTCCAACAAGGATCCGCTAGTCCTCCGGGGCCAGGAAGTGGACTTTCCGCAGCGGGAGCAACTGCCGACCTTCTTCGGAAAGCTGATCGTAGTAGCGGGTCCACAGGTCGAATAGATCCTCGAGATTCAACAAGGTGATTCTTCGGGTCTCCTGCATTCTCGCTTCCTCGTAGGCGTTTGAAGTGAACGAGTTGGCCGTCACGTACATCCCGACATCCCTGTCTCCGAGTACGGCCATGAATGATCGAACATCTTCAACGCTGATCTTCTTGTCGGTGGTGTGTCGTTTCACCTGCACCTTGATCCTCGGGCCCTCTGCCCCGATTGGATCGGTGTAGGCGATGATGTCGATGCCCCGATCTGGTCCAGGTGGTGCAACCCAGGCGACGTGATATCCCATTGCACGAAGAAGCGCACTCACGAGGTTCTGAAACTCGTACGGGGGCATGGCGTGGATATGAGATCGAACCTGGATCCACGCAGAGTCCTGAGCTTCTTCCAGCGTCGCCAGAACCTCAGCGTCCGAGTCCGACCCGATCAGTTCGTCCTCCGGCGATTCGGGCTGGTCCTTCTTCCAGACTCGATAGAGCCGTCCGGCCTCACGCATGAAGGCGCCCGGATCGTCGAATGTCAGATATGCGGCTCGCCCGTCATCGGTGATTCGCCAACCATCCGACCGTGATTTCGTCATCCATCCGGCCTTCATTGGCCCGATCGTGCTGAACCGGAGGATCTTGTCGAAGCGGGGCTTGCCCGGGCTCGACTCGTACTCACCTCGCTCGAACTCGGTGAGCGTCATTCGATCGGTGGTCTGTCGAATAGCTTCCTGCGGTGGCAGACCATCGGAGTGCTCCATCAGGACCTCGAATAGCCGCCTGATGATCTCGCCCTGTCGGACGTTTGTGGTATTGGCCATACAGGCATCGTAGAGCGATTGTCCGCAGCCCGCAGTCTCCCCGGGTCTCAATTCAAACAATCAGGAGAAGGTGGGTGAAGCGCCGCCAGTGCGCTCGATTTCACTCCTCGTCGTCGGACGTATCTCGAAGGAAGCGCTCAAGCTTCTGTGACTCGTCCTCCCGTCGAGAGAAGATCGCCGATGCCTGGTCATCCGCAATCCACGGGAGGGTGAACCCGTGCTCCCACGGCTCGTCGAGAGGCACGGAGAGCACGGCATTCGGAACCAGCTCGTACCAGCGATGGAAGACTTCGTAGATGGTGTCCACAGCTGCATG
>CAZYLX010000568.1:0-3047 GCA_964648595.1 uncultured Acidimicrobiaceae bacterium | reverse complement strand
CCCCGCGAGCTGGAGTGCAGATTCGACGAGGAACCTGATGTTCTCCTCGTCGTCGACCACGAGGACCTTGGGGGACCGATCGCTCATCACACTCCGTCGACATAGGTGGTGAGCGCCGCTGCTTCAGCGGCGACCGTTTCCTCTGGAACCAGGTCGGACGCACCGCTGGTCAACACGTCGGCCCAGTCAGCAATCACCTCGTCGACGGTACCGCTGGCGAAGAGTTGCTCGTTGAGTTCTGCGGTCTCGCTCGCGTACAACGCCGCAAAGTCATCGTCGACCATGAACCGGTCGACGAGGATGTTGGCCTGGCCGCCGACTCCTCCGGCGCCAAGTCCCTCGTCGGCGACGGCACCGCGGTCGGGAAGTATGCCGCCTTCGCCGACATCGGGCCGCTGCCCGGCCGGCCGATTGCCTTGGCCGCCACCGCCCACGCCTCCGCCCCCGACGTTCGCTGTCCCGAAGGCCAAGTTGAGATCCCAGGACACGACGGTGAACTGTTCGGCAGTCGTGTCGTACTGCAGGTAGGAGTTGTTGCCCCGCCCGTTGATGTCGTCTGCGTTGCCGATCAGGTCTTGGAACGCCAGGTACGTGGCGAAGGCCTCGACGTCGAGTTGTTCGCCGAGTTCGGCAGCGAACGTTTCGTTGTCTGCGTTGTTGATGAAGTCGAGAAGGTCGATCAGCGGCTGCATGTCGTCGTCGCCGACTTTTTGATCGAACACGTCGATATACGCGTCGGGATCTTCGCCGCGGTAGCTGTAGTCACCTTCGCTGTCCGCCTTGTAGAGCAGGCCGGCCTCGTCGGTGAAGTTGTCCTCGTACCACTCCTCGTCGGGGTTCTCGACCGCCAGCCGCAGCTCCGTCTCGCCTCCGTTGACGGTGAAGGCTGTGGCGATCGGGCTCTGCGCTGCGAGCCCGGTTGAGGCGAGCAGTTCCTGCGCGACCGCCTCGTTCAATGCGGTTTCGGTCGAGTTCGATCGGATGACGATCTCCTCGTAGTCCTGGTGGTCTTCGCCGTCGACGAACTTGTTGAGACGGATCAGCCATGGGAGATCTTGGGGATTGCCGGAGGTCGCTGCCGTGAGTCCGAACAGCGACGAGTTGCCTTTCAGCCGCAGGCCAACGTTTTCGTAGGCGATGCCGTCGATCGTGACGGTGGCCGAAATCCAGTCCTTGTCGCCCGTGGAGGTGAAGGTGTCGATCATGGCGTCGTAATCGGCCTGGTCGAAGTCGGCATCGATCGTGTGCACGACGCTGCTGTCGAACAGGTCAACGCCGGCGGCATCCGACTGGTCGCTGTCCGTCTCTGACGCCGGAACCAAGGCCGACGCATCGGCCTCCGTGGTTTCCGACGGTGCCGCGTCCGAGATTGCTGCGCATCCGGTGAACAGCATGAGACCGGCGGCGGTCGTTGCGAACGTGATGCGGAACCGACGCGAGGTTCGGCGTGTCTGCGCCGAGTCGGCAGCGGTGCGGGGGGTGGTGGTCATTGAGTGCTCCAGTCGGGCGCTTGACGAATTGATGATGACCACTACCCAAACGAACCAATCTGCGAAGACAGTACGAAGCATCTGTGAGTCTTCTGTGAATCGATGTCACACGAGATCCGAAGGTCGTTCACACGAAGCTCACAGACTTGGCTGTTGTGATGGTCGGCATGTCACAAGCAGCACTCGTCACCGCCGACCTCATTGCCGTCACCATCTTGGTGTTCGGCCTCTACTTCCCTCGCTACCGACGTCGCGACATGGTCGTGGCAATCCTCGGCCTCAACGTCGGGGTGATGGCAGTCGCCACTGCCCTCTCCACCGCGGAGGTCAGCGCCGGCCTCGGCCTCGGCCTCTTCGGCGTCCTGTCAATCATCCGCCTCCGCTCGTCGGAACTCGCTCAAGAAGACATCGCCTACTACTTCAGCGCATTGGCAATCGGACTGCTCGGCGGCATCAGCGTCTCGCCGGCCTGGGTCACTCCCGCATTGATGGCGGCCATCCTCATCACGCTGTTCGTCGCCGACCATCAGCGCCTGTTCAAGGGCCATCGCACCCAGACGGTCACACTCGACGCTGCGTACCCGAACGAGCAGGCCGCCATCACCCGCCTCGAGACGCTTCTGGGTGCTGAGGTCACCCGGCTGCGCATCAAGAAGCTCGACCTCGTGAACGACACCACGCTCGTCGACGTCTGCTTCAAGCTTCCGCCTGCCGCCGCTTCGGGCGACATCGTCGAAGGCCACCCCGAGTTCGCCCAGAGACTGAAGGGGCAGCGATGAACTCGATCGATCAGGCGCTGGCCACGTTCGTGCCCATCTCACTCGCTGACGCCAATGACACTGCCGAACTGCAGACCCGAGTCGATCGCAAGTATCTCGTCGACGAAGCAACCCTCTGGGAGCTCCTCGACGCGTTGGCCCCGACGCTGCGCGTCCTCGAGGTCGAGGGCGAGCGCACGTGTGGCTACAGCTCGACCTACTTCGATACCAAGGACCTCGCTCTATATCGAGCCGCTGTACAAGGCCGGCGTCAGCGTTACAAGATCCGCAGCCGGACGTACGGCGACACCGGCCCATGCTTCCTCGAGGTGAAAGCCAAGGGCCGCCGCGGAGCCAACGTGAAGTCGAGAATCGACTACTGCAGCAGCGACCACAATGCGATCACGACCGACGGTGGCGAGTTCATCGGAGCGATCACCAGCCAGCACGACCTCGCCTCGGCCCTGCTGCCCGTCCTCACGACCGAGTACAAGCGCAGCACGCTCATCGACACCACCAACCGAACCCGTTTGACCTTCGATCGTCGACTGCGGTGCTCCGACGAAGACGGGAACACAGCTGTGCTCGATGCCATCGTTGTCGAAACAAAGTCGGCACGCGCGCCGAGTACCGCTGATCAGTGGCTCTGGCTGCACCATGTACGACCCACAAGGATCAGCAAGTTCTGCTCTGGTCTCGCCGCGATCCGCCCTGAACTACCAGCCAACAAGTGGCACCGCGTCATCACCCGTCACTGGCAGACCCAACCCCGAACCCCGAACCCCAACACAGCGCGCTA